>JACIXS010000312.1 GCA_014360335.1 bacterium
TATGGAATTTACCATCAGGGATAATATCAAAATTCACTCTCTTATCCTCTCCCCACTGAGGAGACCTATCAGTAATCCAGTATATACTCATTCCTGTGCCCTTATTAACAGCAATTCTTATTTCTAATAAATAAAAGGATTCAGCGCTTAGATCTAAAACAGGGCTATGTATATATGGGTCAAAACCAGTTATAAAAGTCGAAAGTATACCATTAATTACATTAAAAGGAGAAACTCCGTTAGTAGGGGACCATCCTTCAGAGGATTCTGTAAAATTCCATTCTACCTCTTGTTGCTGAGCAGGGACTATCGAGGGAATAAACAAAGAACTAACTACCAAAGCCAAAATAATCACAGAAATTGATACCCTTTTCATTCAACCTTCCTCTCTCCTCTATTAATACCTCTATAATCGTTACACCAACTTTATCTATATTCTACCCTTTTCCTCACTTTTTAGATGGATTTCTAAATAATCACCTTTTTCCCTCCTAGGGGAATTATAACATATATCCTTTATTTTGTATAAACTTGAACAAATGTTCAGTAATTTTTGATAGATAGTATATCGTTGGTTCTACAATATGTAGATTATTAAGAAAGGGTTCCGTATATTTTATATCTCCAAATTCCTTTCCGTTAACGTGATGTTGTGTTCCCACGTGATTGTTCCAATCTACTCCTTCTGTAAGAAAGCCGTACTTTCCATAATGATGCTTTGCTATGGCTCTAAGTATGGTAAGCCCTTTGTCTAAAAATACCTTATCTTTAGTATCACTATAAGCTTCTAAGTAAGCTAGGGATGCTTCGGCATTCTCCCATAGGTATGCGGTATCCCATGTTCTTTCCATAAATAATAATCCCTTTGTTGCAACACCATTTTTATCCTCTGTAAGTTCGAACTGAGTTAATCCTGCTAAGGAATTATTATAGGCAAAATCTCTTATATTCTTGTCATTAAATAACTTACTAACCTCATTCAAGACTCTAAATGCAACAGCATAACTAACATTTTCATTATCATCATATGTATCATGATTGATACTCCCATAAAAACCTCCATTTTTGACAAATACATCTATCTTTTCCTTAATCTCTTTGGAGTAGTCTGCCATTTTTCTTCTTGTAAGCTCTGTCATAAGTTGAATAATAAATAATCCATCACTGCTATGGTCCCATATAGGGTCAAATCCCCCCTCCGCTTTTTCCTTATAAATCTTTCCATCCATTGTTATCCTTCTAGGAAACCAACCA
>JACIXS010000313.1 GCA_014360335.1 bacterium
GAATAGTAAGTATTCCTTTAGTCTGGGAATATTTTTTGAGAGATTACCAAAAAGAGAGAATTCTTATCTTTCTTGACCCCAGTAAAGATCCTCTTGGCGCTGGTTATCACATTATACAGTCTAAGTTGGCTATAGGTTCAGGAGAACTTTTTGGATATGGTTTTCTTAATGGACCTCAGAATAGATTGAAGTTTATTCCAGAACAATATACTGATTTTATATTTTCTTTGATAGGAGAAGAGTTTGGATTTGTTGGTTCTTTAATTGTTATTATTCTATTTTTATCTCTTTTTATAGTAGGTTTATATATATCCTGTAAGAGTGATTCTAAGGCAGGTTTATTAGTAGGGATAGGGATTATCTCTACATTTTGTATCCATATGTTTGTAAACATAGGTATGACTATAGGTCTGTTACCAGTTACAGGGATACCACTGCCTTTTATAAGTTATGGAAGGAGTGGGCTAATAGTTAATATGATTAGTATCGGGATTCTTTCTTCCATAAGTAAAAGGAGAGTATTATGAATTATCCATTTGATCTTTTATATAAGATAAAAAAGCCTGCGAGTTATATTGGGAATGAATACAATATAGTTAGAAAAGATTTTAAAAATAAGGTTAGAGTAGCTCTCGCTTTTCCTGATACTTATGAGGTAGGAATGTCGAATTTAGGTTTTTCTATCATTTATAGCATTATAAATAGTAGAGATGATTCCCTAGCAGAAAGACTCTTTGCTCCATGGGTAGATATGGAAGAAGCATTGAGAAAACGGAAGATTCCTCTTTTAACTCTAGA
>JACIXS010000314.1 GCA_014360335.1 bacterium
ATCTATATTCTCTATTATTGGTGTGTCTACTGCTGCCTTAGCCTTAGATATTATCTATCCATTCTTGGATCCAAGAATTAGGTACAAGTAGAGGTGAAAAATGGGTGCTATAAAGGCTCTTTTAAGGTATGACAAAAGATTTACTTTCGGTTTCTTTGTCCTTATGTTAATAATCTTTCTTTCAATACTTTCTTTCTTTTCACCGTATGACCCAAGCGACAGATACATAGTCCCAAGAGATCAGCCGCCTAATCTTCGATACATACTTGGGACAACATCTTTAGGACAGGATGTTTTTTGGTATCTAACAATAGCGATAAGGAACTCTCTCATTATCGGGCTTGTGTCTGTTTCTCTTTCTAGATTAATAGCCACTACTATTGGACTTGTATCTGGCTATCTAGGTGGAAATGTAGATAGAATCCTGACAACAATAGTTGATAGCTTTAATGTAATTCCTCGATTACCTATATTGGTATTAATCTCCTTTGCCTTTAGAGGTTATCTAAACTTTCTTGGGATAGGATTACTTCTTGCCTTTTTTGATTGGGCATGGCCCTCAAAAAGATATAGGTCTCAGATATTAAGTCTAAGAGAGCGGGAATTTACAAATACTGCAATATTTTCTGGAAGAAGAACATTAGGAATAATTTTAAAAGAACATATTCCATTTCTATTACCGTATATTATGGCAGATTTTATAAGTGGCTTCTTATGGGCTATAGGAATGCAGATTACACTATCTATTCTAGGTCTCTTCAACCTAGATATTCCTACTATAGGGACAATGATCTACTGGGCTAATTATTATCAGTCAATCCTCAAAGGAACTTGGTGGTGGATTGGTGCTCCAATAGTAGCATTGATCCTAACCGTTATGAGTTTCTACTTCTTATCAGTAAGCCTTAGTAACTATCTTGATCCAAGACTTAGGATATTGAGAGTAAAGGAGAAAACAGAATAGATATGGCTGAAAGAATAGTAACTGTAGACAGTTTAAAGGCTTATTATATAATGGAGAGTTATGGAATTGAAAGAAGGGTGTACGCGGTAGATAATGTCTCTTTTGAGATCTTTAAAGGGGAAATTTTGGGGATAGCTGGAGAGTCTGGCTGTGGTAAAACTACTTTAGTAAAAGCTCTTCTAGGAATAATAAAACCACCGTTATACATAGTAGGAGGAGAAGTAAGATATAATATAACGAATGGAGGTATAAATATCTTAACTCTTCAAGAGGAAGAGATTAAAAAATTACGATGGAAGGTGATGTCCTATATACCTCAAGGCTCTATGAGTGTCTTAAATCCTCTCAGAAAGATAAAGGATACATTTCAGGACTTCGTTGAAGCGCATCAACCTGAAGTAGATCGGATTACCTTCAATAATATTATTAGAGATCATCTCGTTTCGTTAGGTCTTCCTTTAGAAGTATTAAATCTTTATCCACATCAACTCTCTGGAGGAATGAGGCAGAGAATTACTATAGCTCTGTCAACAATCTTTAAACCAGATATAATCTTTGCCGATGAACCCACTACTGCATTGGATGTGGTAGTGCAAAGAGGAGTCCTACAGCTCTTACAAAGGATTCAGAAACAGGCACAAAATACACTTGTAATTATAGGACATGATATGTCTATACATGCTAGGATAACAGACAGGGTAGCAATTATGTATGCTGGGAAGATAATTGAGATAGGGAATACAAGAGAGATATATAATACTCCTTTACATCCATATACTAGATATCTTATAGCTTCCCTTCCAAGGATAGGAGACAAATCATATAAGACAAGCATTCCAGGGACTCCACCTTCGCTAGCTAATCCCCCTACGGGATGCAGGTTTCATCCTAGATGTCCAGATGTGATGGATATATGCTCCAAAGAAGTCCCACCCTTAATAGAAGCTAAAGATGGGCATAGGGTAGCATGTTTTCGAGTATCAAATGGAGGGTAATACAATGGATAGAGATAAACTCCTTTCTGTTAAAGAACTAACCAAAGTATTTAGGGTAGGCAGTTTACTCTTCAAAAAAGACCTAATAGCGGTGAATAAGGTATCGTTCGATATAGATAAAAAGGAGATCTTCACTCTAGCTGGTGAAAGTGGTAGTGGCAAATCTACTTTTGCGCGCATGTTACTTGGGTTAATAAAGCCAACTTATGGAACTATACTCTATAAAGGAATTGACATAACCAGAATAAAAAGTGCTAAGGAAAGGTTATGGTTTACAAAAGAGGTCCAACCCATATTTCAAGATCCGTTTGAGACATTTAGTCCTTTAAACAAAGTAGAGACATATCTCTATGACACCGCTATTAACTATGGAATTGCAAAAAGTAGAGAAGATGTATATAAGATAGTAGAGGAAAAGTTAAATGCAGTTGGTCTTTCTCTAGGGGAGATACAGGGCAGATATCCTCATGAACTTTCAGGTGGCCAACTACAGAGGGTTTCCATAGCAAGGGCATTGATAACAGAAGCGTCGCTACTTGTAGCAGATGAACCAGTATCAATGATAGATGCTTCATTAAGGATGTCTATAGTGAACCTCTTTAAGGAACTTAAGGAGAAGTTTGGACTTAGTGTTCTATATATAACTCACGACCTTGCTACCGCATACTATATAAGTGATCGGATAGGAGTAATGCTAAGAGGGAGCATAGTAGAATTAGGTCCTGTAGAGAAAGTGCTTAGTGAACCTCTACATCCTTATACACAGATACTCAAACAGTCTGTCCCTGATCCTAATCCAGAGAGACAGTGGGAAGAAGATATACAGCTATCGTCCTTCGATATAAGAGAGTTCACCATAACTGGATGTAAATTTTCTAGCAGATGTCCTTCTGTTATGGATATATGTAAGGAGAAAGAACCTAATAATATTAGTATTAATGGAAGAGTAGTTAAGTGTCATTTGTATATCTAAGCTAGTCTTCCCTTTCTCCCTTAGGGTCTATGTGGACAGATATATTTGATTCTTTTAACTTCTTTTTTAGTCTATCCTGAACCTCTAGGGCTATTCTATGTGCCTCTTTTGCAGAGAGTGTATCTTCTATCTCTATGTGGA
>JACIXS010000315.1 GCA_014360335.1 bacterium
ATTCATGGAGGTAGGACTCCTACTGCTAAAGATGCTGTACAATGGGCGCAGGAGGTGGAGAGATTAGGCGCCGGGGAGATCTTACTAACCAGTATGGATTGTGATGGAACCAAAAAGGGGTATGATATTGAGCTGACCCGACAGGTAGTAGAAAAGACCAGTTGTCCTGTAATAGCCTCAGGAGGTGCTGGAGAACAAAAACATTTCTATGAAGTATTTACTTGGGGAAAAGCCAGTGCTGCTCTGGCTGCTTCTATTTTCCATCGCAAAGAAATTACTATTGGTAAGGTAAAACAATATTTATTAGAAAGAGGCATTGCGATAAGATGGGAGAGATAAGTAATGAGAATAAATAAGGAAATTTTGGAAAGATTGAATTATAATGAGGAAGGTCTTATCCCGGCTATTGTTCAGGATATTAGCAATGGACAGGTGTTGATGTTAGCTTATATGAATAAATCGTCTTTGCAGAAGACTCTACAGAGCGGACAGACCTTCTTTTATAGCCGTAGCAGAAAGAGATTATGGAGGAAAGGAGAAACATCAGGTCATACTCAAAGGGTTAAAGAAATTATAGTAGATTGTGATTATGATACCTTATTAGTCAAGGTAGAACAGAAGGGAGTGGCCTGTCATACAGGTAATTATTCTTGTTTTTTTCGAGGTTTATATGATAAGAGTGATAACTTTTCTGATTTCCAGAAACAAGAGCAGGACTCAGATATAAATATATTAGATGAACTGGCCGGTGTGTTAGAGGAGAGAAAGAAAGAATATATACCTAATTCTTATGTCTGCAGTCTTATGCATAGTCCCGAAAATAAAATGCCTAAAAAGATTGCTGAAGAGGCAGCAGAAGTAATAATTGCTATAAAAGATAAGGATAAGAAACAGATTATCTATGAAATGGCTGACTTGTGGTTTCACACCCTGGTTGCCCTGGCCTATTATGATATACCTTATCAGGATATTCTAGATGAGCTAAAGAAAAGAAGAAAAAAAGCGATTAGCAAACAAACTGGAGAGGCTTAAAAGATGAATATTGAAAATTTACTAAGGAAAGAAGTGCAATTTATAGAAGCCTATATACCGAGTAAAGTTACAGAAGAGATAAAAAAAGAGCTGAATCTGGATAACATAATAAATCTTTCTACTAATG
>JACIXS010000316.1 GCA_014360335.1 bacterium
TCATACTCTATCTGAAGGGTAGAATGTGTTATGCCATAATTTCGTAGTATTTTTTCTATCTTTCCATACAATGGAACTATCTCAGTTGCGGTAAGATTCTCCTTTAAGTTTATGTGCCCTTCAAAATGAATATGTGTATCATTTAGTCTCCATATATGAACATGATGTAGGTCTTTGACCTCATCTAAAGCCTCTATTTCCTCTTTTATCTTTTTCAGGTCTATACTCTTTGGAACTGCCTGCATTAATATCTCTACAGTTTCGCCAATTATAGTAAGGGTTTCTCTAACAATATAGATTCCTATAAGGAATGTCAGTATAGGGTCTATATAGTAAAATCTGTAGAAGTGTATTAAAAGTCCACCGATAACAACCCCAACTGATGATAGTGTATCGGATAAGAGGTGTATGTAGGCGGACCTGACGTTAAGGCTTTTATGTGAATCCTCTCTTAGGATTAGAACTGAGATGAGGTTAGCTATGAGTCCTATTATTGCTACTATTATCATTAATGAGCTATTGATGGGTTCAGGGTTTCGAAGTTTTATAAATGCCTCTTTGAAGAGGAATACTGATATGGCTAGAAGCACAACAGCATTAAAAAGGGCAGATAGGATTTCTATTCTCTTATAGCCATAGGTAAGTCTTTCATTGCTCTGCCTCTTTGATACCTTTAGAGCTAGATAGCTAATGACTATACTAATCCCATCACTGAAATTGTGTAGGGCATCAGATAAAAGTGATAAACTCCCAGAGATGATACCCCCTATTATCTCTCCAGCAGTGATGGAGAAGTTTAAAAGTATAGCGGTTATAAGGTTATTCCTATTAACTTCATGTGAGTGATGCACTAGCTAATCCTCACAGTCTATTTTTAGATATTATAGCATAACTTGGATTTTAGACATAACTCCATCATAGAGTCATTATCACTTGAAAAGAAGTTTTTAATCTTGTAAAATAGATGGAAGAGTTTACCTGAGGGAGGCAAGATTGGTAATTGATAACTATAAGAGGCTACAGAATCTTATTGCTAATCTTGAGGGTTTCCTCTACGAGTTGGATATAGAAACTTCTAAGATATTATTTTTGGCGGGGAAAGTGGAAGAAATAACCGGTTATCTAAAGGAAGATTTCTATGAAGGTAGAGTCAGTTGGATGAATTTGGTATATCCTGATGACTTAGCAAGAATAGAAGAAGAGAAAAGCAATCTGCTAAGTATACCTGGGTATATAGCTAGAAACGATTACAGAGTTATAAATAGAAGCGGAGATATCCGTTGGGTCACTGATATAGCTACTATAATGACTCATAGTGAAAAAACTATACTTCAAGGGTTTGTTCAAGATATAACTGAGAGAAAGAAGATTGAAATAGAGTTAAAGAGGAGAGAGGAACTTCTGAATTCCATGTTTAACTCTATTCAGGATGGATTGAGTATACTTG
>JACIXS010000317.1 GCA_014360335.1 bacterium
ACTAATCTCTCTTGACAGAGATAAGCAACTTTCTCAATCTCTTGAGGAGTTAGAGATTTAAATAATTCTGCCAAAAGGACTACCATCTCATTTCTCTTAGTGGTAGCCTCTAATTTCTCAAAGTAATCGGCTAACTCAGAAAATTTCATACAACCCCTCCTAATCTTTTATCTTAAGTTTCCTAAGTATAGTATACCAAAGAAAGAATTAAAAAGTTATTATCTTGCTATGCTATAATTGTAAGAAAGAGGTGATGATTCTATGAGCGAAAAATGGTCAGGTCTAATTAAGAAAATCGACGATTATAGATATGAGATTCCAAAAGAATACAAGAACGGAATGAAAGTCCCTGGTGTCATATATGCAGATGAAGAAATGATGGAGGTAGTATGTCAAGACCAATCCCCAGAGCAGGTGGCTAATGTTGCTACCTTGCCTGGAATAGTAAAATACTCTCTAGCTATGCCTGATATACACTGGGGTTATGGTTTTCCTATAGGAGGGGTCGCTGCTACTAGAGTAGACAACGGAGTAATCTCCCCTGGAGGAGTTGGATACGATATAAACTGTGGAACAAGACTTATACTGACAAATCTTACTGTAGATGAAGTAAAGCCTAAACTTTCCTCCCTCTTAGATGCGATATTTGCAAATGTTCCATCTGGATTAGGTTCAGAGGGAAAGTTGAGAGTAAAAGGTAAGGAATTCGACGAGGTTTTGATAAAAGGGGCTAGATGGGCGGTAGAAAATGGATATGGATGGGAAGAAGACCTAGATAGAATAGAAGAAAATGGGGCTATGGAAGGTGCGGACCCTTCTACCATAAGTGGAAAAGCCAGAGAAAGAGGAGCTCCTCAATTAGGGACACTTGGTTCAGGTAATCATTTTATAGAGATACAAAGGGTCCAGAAGATCTTTGACCCTGAGATAGCAAGAATATTTGGACTATTTGAAGACCAAGTAACCATCCTAATACATACAGGTTCAAGAGGGTTTGGACACCAGGTATGTACCGATTATATATCGGTTATGATGAATGCGATAAAGAAATACAACATAAATCTTCCAGATAGACAACTAGCCTGTGCACCTATAGAAAGCCCAGAGGGGAAGAGTTATTTCTCTGCCATGGTATGTGCAGCAAACTATGCCTGGGCTAATAGGCAATGTATAACCCACTGGATCAGAGAGAGCTTCGAAGTTGTCTTTAAGAAAGGAGCTCATAAGCTAGGATTGAGTGTCCTATATGATGTAGCACACAACATAGCCAAGATAGAAACTCACAATATAGATGGAGAAAGGATAAAAGTATGCGTACATAGAAAAGGAGCTACTAGGGCATTCCCTAAATTTCACCCAGAGATACCAGATGTATATAAAGAGGTTGGTCAACCAGTTATCATCCCAGGGGATATGGGAAGAGCCTCCTATATACTTGTAGGAACAGAAAAGGCAATGGAAGATACCTTTGGTTCTACCTGTCATGGAGCTGGAAGAGTAATGAGCAGGGCTGGTGCTAAGAGGTCAATAACGGGAAAAGAGGTACTAGAAGAGTTGACAAAAAAAGGCATAATGGTAAGAACTGATAATATAAAAGGATTAGCGGAAGAGGCTTCAGAGGCTTATAAAGATGTAGAAAAGGTTATTGAGATAGTAGAAGGGTCTGGAATATCAAAGAGAGTAGCAAGAATGAAACCTTTAGGAGTTATAAAAGGCTGATATGTCTGTGAGAGAACTCTTAGAAAAACTTGAGGAGATAGAACTCTCCCCTTATGCTACTAAAAGTGTATCTGCTGTAAGAAAAGAAGAAGAGGAGCCTTGTCCTATTAGGACTGCATTTCAGAGGGATAGGGATCGCATAATACATTCCAAAGCCTTTCGCAGACTAAAACATAAGACTCAGGTATTCTTCCCTACAGAAAGTGACCACTTTAGTACAAGAATGACTCACACCTTAGAGGTATCACAGATAGGAAGGACAATAGCTAGGGCTTTAAGGTTAAATGAGGACCTTGTAGAGGCTATAGCCTTAGGACATGACCTTGGACACACTCCCTTTGGTCATATAGGGGAAGAGGTATTAGACGATATATACAGAGAAAAACTGGGGGAACCATTTCATCATGCCCAACAGAGTGTAAGGGTTATAGAGATTTTAGAAAGCAGATTCACTCCAGAAGGGGAAAAGAAAGGGTTGAATCTTACTCTTCAGGTTATAGAAGGTATAGAAAACCATTCTAAGGGAAGTCAAGATCTAGAAAGTCTTTTAGGTTATCCAGCTAGAACATCTACATTTGAAGCCCACGTAGTTCTTATCTCAGATAGATTAGCTTATCTAAACCACGATGTAGACGATGCAATAAGGGCTGGGATACTTTCAGAAGATGAAATACCTAATGATATCGTAAGGGTGCTAGGAAGAAATCGATCCGAGAGAATAAACACTATGGTAAACAGTCTAGTATCTGCATCTTTGGGTAAGCCCTTCTTTGATATGGACAGAAAAGTAGTAAAGGCTTTAGACTCTTTAAAAGATTTTCTCTATGAGAAGGTGTATAAAAATCCCAATGTGAGAAGATGGGAGACTGGAGCAAAGACAGTAATTCAGAGATTATTCAGTTACTACGAAGAAAATCCAAACTACTTAGGGTTAGAGAAATCTAAAGAGGAGACTATAAGGAGAATAGGGGACTATTTAGCTGGTATGACGGATGTCTTCGCCTTAAGGTCCTATTACGAGATATTTGAGAATGAAACCTCATTTCCCAATATCCTCTATCTACTAGAAAAAGTAAAGGGATAGGGGAGAACTTCCTATCCCTTTATAAGTCTACTAGTTTTATCTAGGAATCTTAGCTATAACATTTGAGACAAACCAGTCCATATTCCAGAGCTCATCGTGAGTAGCCCTTCTTCCAGCTTCTATTCTAACCTTTCCAGCCTGGTCCTTTATTGGACCGGTAAATGGGTCAAATTTTTCAGGATTTGCCTTCATCTGAGATAACCTCTTCATAACTAAATCATACACGCTTATCTTGCCAAAAAC
>JACIXS010000032.1 GCA_014360335.1 bacterium
AATGTTACGTGATGGATATAAAAATCCAAGCCCTAATAGTGGCTACCCTGAAGCTAGTATGGCTGGGGCACTGGGCATACAGTTAGGAGGTCCTAGCTCTTATGGAGGTCGAATTGTAGAAAAGCCTTATATAGGAGATCCTATAGAAAGGATAAGCCCCACGCATATATTAGTGTCTATAAGATTAATGTATGGTACATCGATATTGGGATTCGTTCTGGGTTGTCTTATCAGGTATGCACTATGATAGAACATGGAGGAAATATATATAAGTTTGCTAGAATTTTACATAGAGAGCCTTCTCAAATTTTAGATTTCAGTGCTAATATAAATCCTTTAGGATTTCCTCAAGGACTTAAAGAGTATCTATATCATTCATTAGACAGTATAATTTGCTATCCAGACCCAGACTATGTAGAATTAAAAAGACTAATAGCAGAATACATCAATCTAAGCCCAGAAAATATACTAGTAGGAAATGGTGCTATAGAGCTTATCTCTCTATCCATACAAACGATAGGAAAAGATGCTATTATCCCAATCCCTACATTCTCTGAATATGCCCGTATCTGCAAGGTAAATAAACTAAATGTAGAATACTTTCCCATGGGAAAAGGGTTTAAATTGGATATAGAAGTCTTAATAGATAGGTTAAGAACAAAGAGACACGGTATGTTAATCCTCTGCAATCCAAACAATCCAACAGGAGGATTTATAGATATTACTCCTCTTAGATTTTTACTCGAAGAGACCGCTAAATTAGATATTTTTGTACTATTAGATGAGGCATTTGTTGAATTTACAGAGGATTATCCAAAGGATTCTGGGGTAAATTTAGTCAAACATTACCCAAATTTATGCGTCATAAGATGTTTTACTAAATTCTTCGGATTACCAGGGATGAGGCTAGGTTATGGAGTAGCGGGAAAAGAATTTATTGATAGACTAAAGGAAAGGGCTTTGCCTTGGTCAGTTAATACACTTGCAGACCTTGCAGGAAGATATGTATTGAAAGATGTAGAATTTATGGAAAAAACAAGAGAATTTATTAAATCTCAACGGAGATTTCTTTTAGAGGAACTATCCAGCATAGAATGGATTCATCCTTATCCAAGTCAGGCTAACTTTATACTGGCAAAGATTGATATAGATTCATCAGTATTAGAAAACTATCTGTTAAAGAAAGGGATTCTAATAAGAAACTGTGGAAACTTTGAAGGCTTAGATAGAAGCCACATAAGACTTGCGGTAAAAGACCACAATAGTAATAAAAGACTCATCGACGAGTTAAAATCCTTTTCTAATATATGAGAA
>JACIXS010000318.1 GCA_014360335.1 bacterium
ACAAATAATGCTACTAAAATAACCAAACTCCTTCTCATAATACTTCCCTCCCCTCTTTAGAATTAATTACAAACTTAAATCTCCAATAACTGGAGTTACTAGGCTGAAAAGACTTATAAATCGATACTAGAATATACTTTAACCTCTATCCATCACCTCCTAGTCTAAATTCTACCATCTATGTATAGTTGAGTCAAGCGAAACACACCAAGGCTACTATCTTATTTCAGTGTTACCGTAGATTTACTTGGAGTACTAAGTAAGTCTCTATCAGTATGTCTATTGCTGAGCGTATCTAAAAATATCGTTACATCTTCTTCTACCTCTTCTGGACTCATAACTCCAACAGCTACTGCATCCGTCTCTTTTATATTATTTAGGACAAAAGGTATTCCTTGCTCTGGCATAAGTCTTCCAGCTGCTAATGGTTTAATAATAATCACAGGCTTTGGAAATTCTCTTATCATTTTGGCTATCCAATTGACCTCTAGATTAGATAGAAAACCGACAGAATTAAATGGCAGTATCACAAACTCTACATCATAGTTGCTATTAGCAAGGACAGTTAGAGTTTCTGGACGATGAGTACTTATCCCAGGAATCATTCCTAAATCTCTTATATATGCCAATAAATCTTCTATGTCCTCAATCTTATTCTTAGAAGATACTAAATGTGAATCTACAAAGCTACAGTGTATAGCGTGAAGCTTATTTCCCATTTCACTTGCAATCTTAGTTTCCTCTCTGAGTTTTTCCTTCTCCAGCCAACCTAGAGTTGTAGAAATCCAAACCATAGGTTGTTTACCCCTCTTCTTTAATTCCTCTTGAACCTGACAGGTCTTTTCATTGATAGGTCCTAGTAAGGATGTTATCCCTAGTTCTTGACACTTCTCTAATACCTCGATGATTCTTTCAATAGTAAAGTATCTTTTCAACCATACATCCTTCGCCTTTGAGAAATGTGAATAGCCATTAAAAGGATTAGTTCCACAGATAAGACGAGAAATCTTAACTCCAGATATTTCGACTTCAGGTATCTTAATCCTTTCACCCATAAGATTATCTCCTCCTCTTATACGCTAGATATTTTGTTTTCTATTGTAACATAATTAGAAAAATTCTCCAAAGACTAAATTTCCTAATAGTCTTCCCTTATCTGTCAAGGCTATTTTATCTCCTCTTCTATATATTAATTCTTGAGATATTAGTTTCTCTATGTTTCTACCAAAGATTTCTTCTATATCTATACCTGTTTTCATATAAATATCAGAGAGAGAAATCCCATCTCGTAATCTTAATCCTAGGATAACTAGCTCCTTTGCTCTTTCAAAAGGTGAAAGTTTCTCCGACCAAATCTTTGGGCTTTTACCTCTATTTAGTAATTCTATATAGGCTTTTATATTAGGAGTATTAGAATACCGAACATTTCCCATAAGAGAATGTGCCGAAGAGCCAAAGCCTAAGTATTCTTCACCCTTCCAATATGTCAAATTATGTCTACACTCATAACCATCTTTGGCATAGTTAGATATTTCATACCAAGAGAACCCATATTTATCCAGAATTTCTTGAGTGGTATTAAATATTTCAAGCTCTAAATCTTCAGGCATTGGAGTTATCTTTCCTCTAATAAACGACTTATAGAGAAGAGTCCCAGGCTCATACATAAGTCCATATATAGACAAATGAGTAATATATCTTTTTAATATCTTCTCTAAAGTATCTTTCCAGCTTTCTAAAGTCTGATTTGGAATTCCATATATGAGGTCTACATTTATATTACTAAAACCTGCTTTCACTGATATATCTAAAGCGGTTAAAGCCTCACTAGAGGAATGGATTCTTCCTAAGAGTTTCAGCTCTTTATCTATAAGACTCTGAATTCCAATACTTATTCGATTTATTCCAAGATTTTTATATACCATCAGTTTTTCTTCGTTTATAGTTCCCGGATTAACCTCTATAGTAAACTCAAGATTTTCTTCCAGTTTAGTCAGTCTATAAATAGTATTTACAATTCTCTCTAAGTTCTCTAAGGGAAGAATACTAGGAGTTCCACCTCCAAGGTAGATACTCTTTACAGAATAATCTCTATTTAATCTTAACTCTAGTTCTTTTATAAGGGCTAGAGTATATTGATGGAAAAGAGATACATCAAATCTAAAGGAATGAAAATCACAGTATAAGCACTTTTTTATACAGAATGGTATATGGATATAAAGGGCTATCTTATTCACTCTTAAGAATAGCCAGAAATGCCTCCTGGGGAACCTCTACCTGTCCTATCTGTTTTAACCTTTTCTTTCCTTCTTTCTGCTTCTCAAGTAACTTCTTCTTTCTAGTTACATCTCCTCCGTAACACTTCTGTAGCACATTCTTCTTTAAAGGCGGTATATTTTCTCTAGCTATAATTTTACCGTTTACCGAAGCCTGAAGAGGAATCTCAAAAAGTTGTCTAGGTATGAGAGTTCTTAACTTCTTTACAATCTCCCTTCCCCTTCTTTCAGCCTCATCTCTATGAACAATAATACTCAATGCATCTACCGTTTCGCCTTTTACAAGTATCTCTAATCTTACAAGGTCTGATTCTTTAAATCCTATCGGCTCATAATCTAGAGAGGCATAACCACGAGTTACGGATTTTAATTTATCAAAGAAATCAAATATAACTTCACTTAAGGGTAATTCATAGATAAATACCACCTTCATTGGGTCTATATAGTTCATTTCTATAAGTGTTCCTCGCTTCCCAAGACATAGCTCCATAATCGGGCCTATGAATTCAGATGGACTTATAATTGATACCTTAACATAAGGCTCCTCTACCTTTTCTACTAAACCATAATTTGGAAACTGAGAAGGATTATTTATCTCTAATATACTTCCATCCTTGGTGTATACCCTATATACAACATTAGGGGCGGTTGCTACTAATTTTACCCCGTATTCTCTCTCTAATCTCTCTTCAACTATCTCCATATGAAGCGTTCCCAAAAATCCACATCTAAATCCTGGACCTAGGGCTTCTGAATTCTCCGGTTCAAATACTAGTGCAGGGTCATTTAGCTGTAACTTTTCTAAACTTTCTCTAAGGTCTTCATACTGGTTAGATTCTTGTGGAAATAATCCACAATACACCATAGGTTTAATCCTCTTGAATCCGGGGAGAGGTTTTTCTATAGGTGAATTGGCATCTGTTATTGTATCTCCCACTTGTGCATCCTTTACATTCTTTATATTAGCTATAATATAACCGACTTCTCCTGCTACTAGAAACTCCGTAGGATGTAAACCAAAGGAGAAATATCCAACTTCATCTACCTCATAAACAGCTCCGGTTGACATCATCTTGATGTTCATACCCCTCTTTACAGTTCCGTTAAATATTCTAGTGTAGACTACTACCCCTCTATATGGATCAAAATATGCGTCAAATATTAAAGCTTCTAAGCTCTTATTTATGTCCCCATTAGGAGGAGGGATACGTTCTATAATTGCCCTTAATAATTCATCTACCCCTATACCCTCTTTAGCACTAACTAAGAGTATTTCCTCTTCCAAGAATCCTAATGAGTCTACCAGTTGTTTCTTTACCCTTTCTACCTCTGCTCCAGGTAGGTCTATCTTGTTTATAACAGGGATTAAGGTAAGTCCATTTTCAAGAGCCAGATTATAATTTGCAAGGGTCTGAGCCTCTATCCCCTGGGTAGCATCAACTACAAGAATTGCCCCTTCACAGGCAGCTAAACTCCTAGAAACTTCATAGGAGAAATCCACATGACCAGGTGTATCTATAAGGTGTAGCTCATACTCTTCATCGTCCAATACATAATACATCCTTACAGGGTGAGACTTTATAGTAATCCCTCTCTCCCTTTCTAGGTCCATCTGGTCCAAAACTTGTTCTTCGGCTATCTTTTTCTTAGGCATAGAATTGGTCTTTTCAAGGAATCTATCCGCTAATGTAGATTTCCCATGGTCTATATGTGCTATTATGCTAAAGTTTCTGATATTTAATAACTTCATCTATTCACCACCTGTGCCCAACTTAATAAGAGCAGACCTGGTCTTCTCTAAGAGGTCTTCCTTTTCTACTATAGGTTTCCCAAATCTTACTATTACTTTAGGCCAACGGAAGAGTTTACGAAATATTTGATGAGTATTGAATGTGTATACAGGGATTATAGGAACGTTAGTCTTTTCCGCTAGATACACAAAACCAGAGTAGAGCTCTCCTAAGACCTTAGAAAGGTCCCTATTTCTTGTTCCTTCACCAAATATTAAGAGTAGTTTCCCCTCTTTAAGTATAGTTTCTGCAGTACGTAGGGCAATCCTATCGACCTTTCCCCTTCTTACGGAAAAAGCTCCTAAGGAACGAATGATAAAGGCAAATGGTTTAAATCTAAAAAGTTCTTCTTTAGCCATAAAGTACGTTTTTCGAAAATGAATACAACATCCTATCACAATAGGGTCCATCATAGCTCTATGGTTGGCTACCAAGATGACTCCTCCTGAACGTGGAACGTTTTCTAATCCCTCTATCTTGTATCTACAAAATACAGTAAGAAACACCCTAAGTATTACCCATGCAACCCAATAAAACATACTATATCTTATCTTTCACCACCGATAAGATTTTATCTATCACTTCTTGTATCTTTAAATTGGTAGAATCTATATAGACTGCATCGGGCGCCGGTTTAAGAGGCGCTATCTCCCTAGTACTATCCCTAATATTCCTTTCTATAATCTCTGCCAATACCGTCTCATAAGAGACCTTTTCTCCCATCTTTTGTAGGTCCTTATACCTTCTTCTAGCCAACTCTTCATTTGAAGCGGTTAAGAATATCTTCACCTCAGCATCTGGCAGTACTACTGTCCCTATATCTCTTCCTTCTATTATCATACCCTTTAATTCTGCAGAGATTCTAGTTATCTTATTTACCACATCCCTTATCTCCTTATGCACCGATATTCTAGAAGAGAGATTAGCTATCTCTCTAGAATATATTTTATCAAAAGGAGGCTCTATCCCATTAATAATGATTCTACAGAATCCTGGCTCACTGCCAGAAATAATCTCCATATTAGAGAGAACTTCTGAGATATTCATTCCTTCTTCCCATCCAATAGCAGAAAACCACCAGGCTATACCCCTGTATAGCATACCGGTGTCTAGATAATCATAGGATAGTCTGAGGGATAATATCTTTCCTATCGTACTCTTTCCTGAGCCTGCAGGTCCATCTAAGGCAATATTTATCAAAGACATTTTAATCTTTTTATCTCCTCTTCAGTAAGAGATCTTATTTCTCCCTCCTTCAGGTTACCTAGCTTTATAGGCCCAAACTGTATACGAAGTAAATCTAATACAGGATTTCCTATCTTATCAAACATTCTTCTAATCATCCTTTTCCTACCTTCGTGTAATGAAACTTCCAGAATGCTTCTATCTCTAGAAACTTCTACTACTTTAATACTATCAAATCTGGCTAAGCCATCTTCTAACTCTATACCTTTAAGTAATCTTTTAATTTTACCATCATCTATTTCCCCTTTAACTGTTACTCGATACTTCCTTTCTATTTCGTACCTAGGATGGAGTAATCTGTTCGCCAGGTCACCATCATTTGTAACTATAAGTAATCCTCGAGTATCCTTATCGAGTCTCCCTACATGGAAAAGGTCTCTTCTCTTCAAGAGGTCCATAACAGTAATCCTACCTTGAGGGTCAAATGTGGTAGTTATAAAGCCTTTTGGCTTATTTACTACAAAGTATTCCTTCTTTACCGGTTTAAGAATACGTCCATCAAATTCAACTACATCTACATCTGGGTCAACTTTATCACCTATCTTAGCAATAAGACCATTAACCTTTATCCTCCCCGACTTTATCAATTCTTCTGCTTTTCTTCTAGAGGCTATTCCGCAGTTAGCTAGATATTTCTGAAGCCGTAAGACATTCCCATATGCTCTCTCACCTCTTGAATAGTAGCAGAGGAAACCCTTCTAGCCTTTTCTTGACCGCTTCTTACTATCTCTTTAACAAGGTCAAGATTTGCCTGCAAGTAATTTCTCTTTTCTCTTATTGGAGCAAAATAGTTAATTAGATTGTTGTATAGTTCATTCTTACAGGCTACGCATCCCCTATCTCCACTTCTACATTCTTTCTCAACTGTTTCTAGGTCCTTGGTAAAGAATTTATGGAAGGTAAATATATTGCATACCTCTGGATGCCCTTTATCTCTGAGTCTAATCTTCTGCGGGTCGGTAATTGTTGCCATAACCTTTTCCTTAACACTTTCCGGGTCTTCAGTTACTCCAATATAGTTGTTATAGCTCTTACTCATCTTTCTTCCATCAATACCTGGAAATATAGCACTCTCGGTAAGTTTTGGCTGAGGTTCAGGAAAGACCTCTCCATACAAATAATTGAACCTTCTAGCTATCTCTCTTGCTAACTCTAAGTGAGGAATCTGGTCCGCACCAACTGGAACTACAGTAGCTTTATATAAAAGGATATCTGCCGTCATAAGTACAGGATATCCCAAAATTCCATAGTTTATACTTTCCCTTACATCAATATTCCTGACCATATCTTTCAGTGTAGGATTTCTCTCAAGCCAACTTATAGGGGTAATCATAGATAGTAATATGTGGAGTTCTGCATGATCTGGAGATAAGGATTGAATAAATAAGGCGCTCTTCTCCGGATCTATCCCTATGCTTAGTAAATCAAGTATCAAGTCCCATACATCTTGGGACAATGTTGATATATCCTCATACCTAGTAGTAAGAGCATGCCAATCTACGATAGGGAAATAACATTCATACTCATCTTGCATCTTTACCCAATTTATTGCTGCACCAAAATAATTACCAAGATGCATCTTACCTGTTGGTCTTATACCACTTAAGACTCTTTCCATATCTACCTCCATCTCCTAGATAAATATGTTAAATAACCAGTTTACAATTGGAGAAACTATCATTCCTATAAAGTTAGTAAATGCTATTAACATTACTATTATTATAAAACCATACTGTTCTAAAAATCCCATGATATACATATATCGATACGGTAAAAAGAGTAATAAGAGTTTAGAGCCATCTAGAGGAGGGATAGGCAGAAGATTAAATATAGCGAGTGCTATATTTATGTAGATACTTATAGAGAGAAACATATTTATCGGTATTATATAAAGTGGCATAAGTATCCGTCCTATTAATGCGAACAATATAGCTAGAAAAAAGTTAGCAGAAGGTCCAGCTATAGATACTAATACCGTATCTCTTCTATAGTTGTAGAAATTATTTGGGTTTATCGGCACCGGCTTAGCCCAGCCAAATCTAAATATAAGCAACATAATCGTCCCAATAAGGTCTAGATGAGCGAGAGGATTTAATGTCAACCTACCATAAAATTTAGGGGTAGGGTCCCCTAACTTATATGCTGCCCATCCATGCGCATATTCATGGAATGTAATAGCTATTAAGATAGCTGGTACGCTTAATAATAAACTTAAGATATTAAATCTCATCTCCTAAAGAGATTAACATAAAGAGCTATAAATTTCAAGGTTTTAGGGTAGTTTTCTCTCCAAGCCTTTCAAGAGCTATTCTCAGATAATAATTTGATTCCTCTAACAGCTTCCTACTCTCTGCAGGGCTCAAATTTCCCATTATACTTACTATCGCCTCTTTTACATTCATATTGCAAGCCTTTAATCTTTCTAAAGCGGTATCTTCTGTAGCCCCAGTTATCTTTTTTATTATTCTGACTGCTCTATTTATAAGCTTCTGATTGGTAGGTTTTACATCAACCATAATATTCCCATAGACCTTACCTAACTTTGCCATACTTATGGTGCTAAACATATTCAATACTAGCTTTTGAGAAGTTCCTGCCTTTAATCTAGTAGACCCTGCTATTACCTCCGGACCCGTATCTATCTCTATAACCACATCTACAAAACCCTTAGCTGGCGAATTATAGTTATTAGTTACTAGAACAGTCCTAGCCCCTCTCTTATGAGCTTCTTCTAAAGCTGAAATCACAAATGGTGTAGTTCCACTTGCGGTAATTCCCACAACCACATCATTCTCTGACACTTCTCTCTTTCTTATCTCTTCTTTCCCCTGCTCAACATCATCTTCTGCATATTCTACCGCAGAGGTGATAGCTTTTTCTCCACCTGCAATTATCCCTTGAACCATCTCTGGATCAACGCTAAAGGTAGGAGGACATTCTACAGCATCTAAAATACCTAATCTTCCACTAGTTCCAGCGCCTACATAGAAAAGTCTTCCTCCCTCTTTGAGCTTCTCCACTATGATATCTATAGCCCTAGCTATATCAGGTAAGACCCTCTCTACAGCCAGAGGAACTTTTTTATCTTCCTGATTCATAATCTTAGCCATCTCTAAGGTACTTAGCAGATCAAAATTTAATGTCAATTCATTATAATCTTCGGTTCCCATAAAATTTCACTCCTTTTCTAAAAACTTCTGTCCTATTATTATGGCACCGACTATGGGTTCTGCCTTGGCAGAAAAAATATTAGCATTCGGAAATCGCTCTTTTATAAACCTAACAAATGGTTCTATCACTATGTCCTTAGCCTTAAAGAATCCTCCTGTATAGGCAAGATTAAATACATCATCTCTTTTATATCCTATCCCTTCTGCTGTCGAGATACCAAGAAGACTAAGCTCATATACTGCAGAGTGCAATATCTCTAAGGCAACCCTATCTCCTATCTCTCCAGCTTTAACTACATATCTGGCAAACCCTGATATAGTGTCTTTAGCCTTTTCATAGATAACTTTTATTAGTGCCTCCATATCTCCATACCCTACATATTCATAAAACATATCTAAGAGTATAGTCTTCTCTCCTCTCCCATCGTATGCCTTAAGACTAGCTATAATTCCTCTTCTGCCAACATCGTATGCGCTTCCTTCATCTCCCAAGAGATATCCCCATCCACCAGTTCTCTTTTCTAAATTACCCTTTCTTCCATAACCTATAGAACCAGTTCCTGCTATCACTATCACACCCTCTGTGTCTAGAAGAGCCCCGACAAGAGCAATATGAGCATCGGTAGTAACTATAACTTCTCTAGCGATGTTTAGAGAGTGTAAGAATTCTCTCATTTCCCATTCTCTTTTTGATACTCCCGCTACTCCAGCACTAATTAGGTCAATCTTAATACCTGGAACTTGTCTAAGGGCAGATTCTATACCTTCTATAATATTCTCCTTAGCGACCTTTCTAGGAGTTGTAGTCCAATTAGATGGTCCACTGTAAGCCCTAGCAATTATTTCTCCTGTCTCTGTAGAAACCGCTACCTCTGTTTTTGTCCCTCCACTATCTATACCAAGGATATACCTAGCCAATATTACCCTCCCTATTGATAGATTAGATATTTACTTCTAATCATCATAAACCTCTCCAAATCCTTCTTCCAAATCTTCATAATCTCTTGTGGGTCTATTCCAGCTTCTATATACTTTCTAACCTTATCAGTTCCCATACTTAGGTCAAAGAGATATTTCCCATTAGATCTATCCCCCCAATTAAAGTCTTTACGATACAGTTTATACATAATATCCAAAATATTTAGACAAGTTTCTAGAGGGTTAAAGTTATCTCTATTAGTTATAAAAATCTCTATCCCTTTACACACCTCATTCTGAAACTTCGAGTATCTAGGTATAAAATAGGCTGGTCTAAAAGCTACCCCTTTAATCTTTCTCTTTAAAAGTTCCTCTATTAATCTATTGGGATTAATATATGGAGCACCAACAAAATGAAAAGGTTTAGTCGTTCCAACTCCTACAGAAAGATAGGTGTCTCCTATAGGTCCTGTACAAGGATACAGCAGTACTGTTTCGAAGTCTGGGATATTCGGAGAAGAGATTACCCAGTATAGACCTGTCTCGTCAAATCTCATACTTCTCTTCCACCCATCCATAGGTATTACCATTAGTTTAGCCGATATTCTAAATTCATTGTTAAAAAGGAGAGCCAATTCTCCAACTGTCATTCCATAAATATTAGGTATAGGATATAGACCAACAAAAGAGCTAAATTCAGGCTCTAGTATAGGACCATCAACATACATCCCACCAAGCGGATTAGGTCTATCAAGAACTATAAAGTCTATCCCATTTTCTTTAGCAGATTCCATAGCCAAAGCCATAGTAGATATATAGGTATAATGTCTCACACCAACATCCTGTATATCAAAGATAAGGATATCTACATCTTTTAACATATCTTTTGTCGGTTTCCTTGTCTTTCCATAAAGGCTGTATACAGGCAGGTTAGTTTCCTCGTCAATATAGCTCTTTACATATTCTCCTGCCATTCTTTCTCCTCTTATACCATGTTCTGGAGCAAAAAGGGCTGTTAACCTTATTCCAGGAGTTTTATAGAGTATATCTATATTACTCCTTAACCTACTATCAACTCCTGTCTGGTTAGTAATAAGGCCTATACGTTTCCCTCGTATAAGATCGATCTTTTCGTCTAACAGTATCTCTAAACCTAATCTTACTCTACTATTTGCCAATGTCATCTCACTAAACACTAAAATTATAGCTAAAAAGCATAATATTACTCTGAACATAGATAAATATTTCTCTCCTTACCAGAAGAGTTTAGCATATAAAGTGATTTCTATCAAATAGAAGATTGATAAATCTATAGGTTTTTGTTGGTAGAACAGATATCCTACCTGTCTATTTGAAGAGTTAGAAATAGACTTAAGTATCTCTTCTATCTTCGAACTGAGAATTTTTAGATTAGAGGCTTAATAAAAATTGGTAGCCCCTAGGGGAGTCGAACCCCTGTCTTCGAGCTGAGAACCCGACGTCCTGGGCCACTAGACGAAGGGGCCATTTCGTGATATATTTATATTACAATAGAATGGTCTATATGTCAAGATGACTAATCACGAAAGAAGGATTTGGGATTTAGAATATATAGTAGTTGACTTTGAGACCACTGGCAGTTTGGCGTCTATAGATAGAATAATCGAAGTAGGAGCGGTTGTATTTAGCAGGGGTAAAATATTAGACTATTTCTCTAGTCTAGTGCACCCTGGTAGAAACATCCCTCCTTTCATAACATTTCTAACTGGAATAACCCCAGAGATGATAAGGTCTGCACCACCTGCAGATATTGTCATTCCGAAACTTATGAGCCTCATTGAAGATAAGATATTTGTAGCACACAATGCCAGATTCGACCTTACCTTCTTGAACTATGAATTAGAAAGACTAGGATTACCTCAATATCAGGGAGATGTATTATGTACACTAAATATGGCACGAAGATTACTAAAGCTTCCTAAAAGAGGATTAGATAGCCTTGCAGAATATTTTGGGATAGAGATAACACACAGACATAGAGCTGTATATGATGCTGAAGCTACTGCTTTAATACTGGGTAAGATGTTAAGAATCTTAGACAGTGAAGGTATTATTACTTGGGGAGACCTTCAGCGAAGATTAGACGGAAGTTATAAAGTCCCATCAAACTTTCTAAAGCTAAGATATATACTCGAAGAAGCCCCACATAATCCTGGAGTTATCATCTTTTTAGATGAATTGGGTAATGTCTTATATATAACAAAATCCAAGGACCTAAAATCTAAGATATCTAATTATTTTTATGTGCATGAAGGAATATCTAAAAATAGAGAGGAGCTTTTAAGACATACCACATCTCTAGAATATATAATAACTACGACTGAATTCGAAGCCTATCTTCTAGAAAAAGAACTGCTACAGATGCTAGAGCCAAAATTCAACAAACCTTATCAGCAAAAATAGCCTTAAATCCTATTTTTTAAAGATATTTAAAATCAAAGACAAGATTATACTTAGCAGTATACAGGTAACTATTGGAAAGAATATTACAGTGTTTCCCCTTCTTATGATAATGTCTCCAGGGAGTTTACCAAAATAGGGAATACGATTAAAGAAAACTAGAAATAAACCAAGTAAAACAAAGATAATCCCAAACAGAATCAGAGCCTTTCCAAGATACTCCATCCTAAATCACCCCAAGGAGGTAAATCTTTTTACCTTATTTTTGAATCTTTCATACTCACTAAATATACAGCCACAGTACTTCTGTTTATATATGCCTAACTCATCGGCTACTTTTTGAGAATCACGCCAACCAATTCTAAAATCCTCATAGTAGAATTCAACATCTTCCTCTTTAGCTAATTTTTCCCCTATCTCTCTTATTTTGATATGGTCTTGATAAGGACTTGCTAAGAGAGTAGTAGAAAAATACCTTATACCTAAATCTTTAGCTTTTCTAATGGTTTCTCTTAGCCTCAATAAATAGCAGGCTTCACATCTACTCTCCAAAGAATCTAGAGCCATTCTTAAATGAATATAGGGAGTATATTCTCCTATAAAGAGAGGAATAGATTCCTTTTCCAAATAACTCCTTAAGGCTTCTCCTCTTAATATATATTCAGTAGTGGGATGGATATTTGGATTAAAATAATAGCCAATAACTTCGTATCTAGTTTTTAGTCTTTCCAAAGGATATATAACACATCTGGCGCAACATATATGCAAAAGGAGTTTCATAATTATCTTCTCCTTAGAATCTTAAGGCCATTTTCTGTAATAACCCTTCCCCTAGGAGTTTTCTCTATATATCCCATCTTTATGAGATAAGGCTCATATATCTCTTCTATAGTTTCGCTAGATTCCCCAATAGCTGAAGAAAGTGTCTCTAGTCCTACTGGACCACCATTAAATTTACAGGCTATAGTCTCTAAGATTCTCAAATCTTCCCTGTCTAATCCATGCTCTTCTATCTCAAAAAGATTCAATGCCTCTATAGCCAAAGAATGAGAGATAAATCCATCTCCCTTTACCTCTGCATAGTCTCTTACTCTCTTTATAAGTCTATTAGCAATTCTAGGCGTTCCTCTAGACCTATTCGAGATTTCTTTGAGGGCTTCTATCTCATACTTTATATTGAGTATTCTAGCAGACCTTTCTACTATCTTTAGGATCTCTTCAGGGGTATAGTAGTCTAACCTTTCAATAATCCCAAACCTATCCCTTAATGGCGGAGATACTAAACCAAATCTAGTAGTGGCTCCAATAAGAGTAAATCTAGGCAATTTAATTCTTATAGCCCTAGCTCCTGTTCCCTTACCTATAACTATATCGATTTCTCTTTCTTCCATAGCTGGATATAATATCTCTTCTATAGGTTTTCCAAGCCTATGTATCTCATCGATAAATAGAACACTACAATCCTCCAAAGATGTTAGTATAGCTACTAACTCACCAGCCTTTTCGATTGCAGGACCTGAAGTGACCTGAATTGGAACTTTAAGTTCGCTAGCTATTATATAGGCTAATGTAGTCTTTCCTAAACCAGGAGGTCCATAGAGTAAGATATGGTCTAAAGCCTCCCCTCTTTTAAGGGAAGCTTTAAGAAAAATTTCTAATTGTATCTTTACCCTCTCTTGCCCTATAAATTCGTCAAAAGACCTAGGTCTAAGAGAGCTTTCTATAGCTCTTTCCTCTGGTAGAACTATGGGAGATAATATGTCCCTATCCATTACCTTTTGATAACCTCTTCAAAGAAATCTTCACTAATTCTTCTAAAGAATTTCCTTCTAGATCTATCTCCTCTATCACCTCTCTTATCTCATTTTTATTATAACCTAATTTTCTAAGTATTTCAGCAAGGAGTTTTCTATTCTCCTGAGAAGTATCCTCTAATTCGATAAGCTTATCTTTCAATTCTAATACTAATTTCTTAGCCCTCTTCTTTCCTACTCCAGAAACTCCTCCTAGAACATCAAGGTCTTCGGATTTAATGCCTTTTATTACACCTTCATAACCTAGCTCACTAATTAGGGCTATACCAATCTTAGGACCTATGCCAGATACATTTAAAATTAGCTCGAAGAGGTCTCTCTCTTTTTCAGTAAGAAATCCATAAAGTATAGGAACTCCATTGTTTAATAAAAAAGAAACAAATATTTTATAAACCTTATTAATCTTTAGGGATTTGACTAGAGACGGAGGAACATAGATATGAAAACCTAATCCATTTACATCTATAACTATAGAAACACTATCTATTCTTGATAACGTGCCTTCAATATAGGAAAACATCGTTTACCTAAGATTTCAAGTCCTGCACATAAGCATAGAGCTAAGGCATCACTTGCATCTGTAGGGACATCTTCTTGAATAGATAGAAGCTTCTTTACCATAAACCTTACCTGTGCTTTATCTGCTCTACCATAACCGGTAAGAGAACTTTTTACCTGTGTTGAAGGAAACTCCATAACTTCTAGATTGTATAAACCAGCTAGGAGTAGTATTACACCCCTAACCTCGCCTAAAACAATAGAACTTTTTACATTTTTATAGTAGAAAACTTTTTCTAAAGAAAGAACTTTAGGTTCAAAAGTTTCTAAGACTAACGAAAGATTTTTAAAGATAAGCTCTAAAGACTTGGAACGAGAATCTTCCCTAGATGTATCTATAATCCCATAATCTATAGGAAAAAAAGTCCTATCTTTTAGTTCTACAACTCCATAACCAGTAATATTAGAGCCAGGATCAATGCCAAGAATAATATCATTATGCATTAATTAGAATCTCATCAGGTATGTCAAAATTACTGTATACCTTTTGGACATCATCTAGGTCTTCTAGCTGATCTAACAATCTAAGTAATTGCCTTGCCTCATCGTTTTCCACTCTAACTGTATTATTAGGAAGATATGTAACCTCTGCTCTTAGAATCTTAAGTCCTGCTTTTATATAACTTTCCTTTGTCTTTTCAAAATTTCCAATAGAAGTTATTATTTCATAGCCATCTTCTGTATTTCTTACATCTTCTGCTTCTGCTTCTAAAGCTACATTATAAACCTCTTCCTCTTTCTCTTCAGGACTTATTAATATATATCCCTTACGTGAGAAGATCCAGGAAACACAACCCGACTCTCCTAAGCTTCCACCATTACGCTGAAATACATGTCTAAGTTCTGCAGTTGTTCTATTTTTGTTATCAGTGGTAGCTTCAACCATGATAGCTACTCCACCAGGTCCATATCCTTCGTATATAACCTCTTCATAATTGGCTCCTTCTAATTCTCCGGTACCCCTCTGAATAGCTCTCTTGATATTTTCTGAAGGCATATTAACTTCTCTTGCCTTTTCTAAGGCTAATCTAAGCTTTGGGTTGTTTTCTGGATCAGGTCCACCTTCTCTTACCGCAATAATGATTTGACGGGTAACCTTACCAAAGATTTTACCTCTAACAGCGTCCATTTTTTGTTTAGTCTCTCTTATATTATGCCACTTCGAATGTCCAGACATAAAATCACCTCGGACTAAAGAATCTATATTAGAATACAAAAACGGCCCGGCAGTGGCCTACTCTCCCATAGGGTCCCCCCTATAGTACCATCGGCGCTGGAGGGCTTAACTTCCGTGTTCGGGATGGGAACGGGTGTTTCCCCTCCGCTCTTTTACCACCGAGCCTTCTTTTCCTTTATAACCACACCTT
>JACIXS010000319.1 GCA_014360335.1 bacterium
TTAACGGGCTATCTGTAGATGTAGAAGGGGATATAGATTATGATGTCCTTCTAGGAAAATCTAAAGAACCGAGGGCTGGCTTTTATAGGATAAAGGTCTTAGTTAAAGTTGACGGTGAATTGACTCAGCAAGAAAAAGAAGAGTTTGTAAGAGAAGTCGAGTCTCGTTGCCCAATAGCAGATAACCTACTAAATCCTACGCCAATAGAAGTAGTTGTAGAATAATTTATAGTTTACCATATTTAATCCCACAGTCTATATAGTGTATTATATTTTCCTGAATCCTCTTGTCTAAAGGGGTAGTAAGTGGCATAGCGGTTGGACAAAGTATAAATGGACCATTACTTGCACCTTCTTCTATTGCGGTTCTAACTGCTACTTCTATTTCAGATTTTGTTCCCACCTCAAACAGACGCTCTTCTATGTTCCCTATTAAAACTACCCCTTCTCCTAAAATATTTCTAGCCTCTTTTAGAGTAATATCTCCGTCTGGAGGAGGCTCCAGCGGGTCTATAGCATCTATATTCATCTTGAGGATAGAATCTAAAACATTCTTTACTTTTCCATGCGAATGGAGTCTAGCCTTACTACCATATCTGTGTAAGAGTTCTACCAATTCTCTATCATATCTTACAACTAACTTTTCAAACTCTTTAGGTGAAAGATACGGTGGAGTTGCATATTCTGGTCCACAAATTCTATATACTGTGACGACCCCATTTAATAGTAGATGTTCTAGATAATTATATAATCTCTCTTGGAAGAAATCCATAAGACGAAAGATAAGACTAGGGTTCTCTGTGTATAACATAAGAAACTTATAAAAGCCGAAAAGTTCCACAGTAAGACAGAGGGCATCCGGAATATCCCCTACTACTATACCCGAATCTCCTATAGATTCAATCTTTTTAAAAAAGGAATCTGTAAAAGGCTTCCACGGGATATAATCTAATGAGAGTATCTTCTCTGCATCTCTTTCATCCTTACAGAGGTATTCTATTGTCCAAGTAGTATGTACCCCATCATCCTGTCTCTTTAATGTCGTCAACTCTCCTTTTGGTGTTTTTATCACAGTTCTTGTATATATAGAACTCTTCTCTTGCCAAGTATCACTTTCAACAACATCAGGCAAGACCTCACTATAAAACAATACAGGTTTATCTGCTATTGGATGCCAAGGAGACATCTTGTCTGTCTTTCCTTTAGCATATTCTAGAATCTCTACATATTCTTGATAATTGTATATCCAAGAATCGTAATGTCCATCAAACTCGTA
>JACIXS010000320.1 GCA_014360335.1 bacterium
AAAGATGAGGACATACTTCTCAGCTTAAAGATTGTTTATCTTTCAAAGAAAAAGATTGTATATGTGCCGTATACCAATTTTAAGGGATTAGACTTATATAATATAGAATGGGAAAGATATAGAAGGTTTAAACGAATAGCAGAGTTAATAAAAAGAGATTTCCCTGAAGGGAATAGACTTACCATATTAGATGCAGGAGGGGATGATGGACTTCTCTCTGCATTTTTACCAAAGCACGACCTCTTTCTAATTGATGAAAGGACTACCGGAGGTAAGATAGAGAATCTTAGCCTCTCTGCAAAATTTTTTGATATTGTAACCTGCTTAGATGTAATCGAGCATATCCCTATTCACCTTAGAAGAAGCTGTATAGAAAACTTAGCCAGACTGGCAAGCAGAAAGTTATATCTAACCTTTCCTCATAATAAAGAAGCTCAAGAGTTTGTTTATCTATACACAAAAAATAAATGGCTTGAAGAGCATATTAAAAATGGCATACCAAGGGTAGAAGAGATAGAAGAAGACCTTAAGAGTTTAGGTTTAACAAACTTTAAGAAGGAATATTTTTGTTATATTGGGACCTGGATAAGTATGATGTTTAATATACATAATCTACCGCCTAAGATCTTTGAAAGCTTGAATTATAAAATAAATAAACTTGAAGAATTCGATCATCACCCCCCATTCTTAAGAGTAATATTTTCCATAGATACTACTAACTTTAGTAATTCTGAGGGGAAGAATCAATATTTTTCTCAGCAGGAATTAGATTTTACCGGTGAGAGGATGGTGCCTGGAAAGGCAGACAAGGCTACAGAGCTACAGCATATAAATAGATATAATCTTGCAAGAGAACTAGTGAAAAATATGAAGGTACTAGATGTAGCATGTGGAGAAGGATATGGCTCTAATATACTTGCGGAAACAGCAAAAGAAGTTATTGGTGTAGATATTAGTAAAGAGGCTATAGAACAGGCTACTAGAAAATATCGCAAGGAAAATCTGTCCTTTAAAGTAATGGATGCCAATTCGCTAGAATTTGATAATGGTTACTTTGATGCTGTAGTATCATTCGAGACTATAGAACACTTAGATAAACCTTATAAATTTTTAAGAGAGGTAAAAAGAGTACTGAAACCAGGTGGGCTATTTATAGTCTCCACTCCAAACAGAGATCTGGCTTCTCTAGGGAGTCCTCTACCATTGAATAAATTTCATAGGGAAGAATGGACCTTAGAACAGTTTGAAAGACTGATTAAATATTATTTCCCTAATAGTAGAATTATGGGGCAATATGCAAGATATCCTTGGGAAATCCACGAAAAAGCCAATAAGAACGACCTATTCTTTATAGCTATATCTAATAAGGAGAAGGAGGCGATGAAGGAAGAGAACAAGAGCTCCTCTCTTACCTCCATTATTGTCCTTACACTTAATAATCTCGAATATACAAAAAAGTGTATAGAAAGCATAAGGGAATATACACCAGAGCCATATGAGTTGATAGTTGTAGATAATGGGTCCACGGATGGAACTATTGAATATCTAGAGAGTCAGTCCGATATAAAATTAGTTAAGAATCCTACAAATGTAGGATTTGCTATGGGAAATAATATTGGAATGAAACTAGCTAAGGGCGATTATATAGTAATTCTAAATAATGATACTGTTGTCACACAGGGATGGCTTGCAAGGCTTATAGCCTGTGCAAAAACGGACCCATCTATAGGAATAGTAGGACCTCGGTCAAATTATGTAGCAGGTATCCAGCTAGTAAAGGATGTTCCATACGGAAACGATATGACCGCTATGCAGGAATTTGCTAGACAGTGGAGTTTAGAAAATTCTGGTAGATACGAGGAAACTGTTAGAGTAATAGGATTCTGTATGCTAGTAAAAAGAGAAGTTATAGAAAGAATAGGTGGATTTGACCCATTATATGAGAACGGAAACTTCGAAGATGACGACTTCTGTATAAGGGCTATAAGGGCTGGTTTTAAGATAAAGATAGCCCATGATGTATTTATACATCATTTTGGTAGTAAAACCTTTGCCAGCGAAAAGATAAACTACACATCCGCTATGCTTAAGAATTGGGAAAGATTCAAGAGAAAGTGGGGATTACCTTCTAGTTGGCCAATAGAGAGGGGTATACCTATATTAGAACTAGTAAGAGGCGGATTTGATAAGGATAGACACTATGTTCCTCTGGATATAGTTCCACTTAAAGTAGAGGGGATGCGTTCTAAGAACATTTTAGGAAGACTTAACCTGGCCACTGTAAAATGGTTCTTAGAAAATTATAAACTTGAAGACGATACCGCACTGATACTCTATGAACAGGATGCAGATTCAAGTTATAACAAGCTTTTAGAATTAATTGATAAACTTGGCTATAATCCTGAAAGTGTTCCAGATATAATTATATACTCGGATAGGCTCTCAAGGTTTGAAGAACCAAGGCTAATAGCCAGTGTAGATGGAGTCATAAATACATCCCAGACTAGCGAAGAATGGATTGGATGGGCAAAAAAACTAGGTAAGGAGATAATAGAATTATAATTTAAATTGTTTCACATACCACTCTATTGTATATCTCAGTGCGTCCCTAAAGTTCCATTTTGGCTTCCACTGAAGCTTTCTTCTTATCTTATCGCTATTCAGAGCATATCTTCTGTCATGACCGGGTCTATCCTTTATAAAGGTTATAAGTCTTTTATAGTTCTCAGATGGTTTACCTGTAACCTCTCCTAAAAGCTCGCAGATCAGATTTACTAGGTCTATATTTTTCCACTCGTTGCCTCCACCTATGTTATAAATTTCTCCTATTATTCCTTTATGTAAGACTAGATCGATAGCATTACAGTTATCCTCAACATAGAGCCAGTCTCTCATATTCTGTCCATCACCATATACTGGTAGAGGCTTTCCCTGAACAGCATTATTGATCATCAAAGGTATTAGTTTCTCAGGATACTGTCTAGGTCCAAAATTATTAGAAGAGCGAGTTATAAGAATAGGCATCCCATAGGTAACATAGTATGACCTACACAAAAGGTCTGCACCTGCCTTTGAAGCAGAGTAAGGGCTATTGGGGTTAAGGGGAGACTCCTCCGTAAATTTATCTTTGCTCTCCAAGGGTAAAGAACCATAAACCTCATCTGTGCTAATCTGAAGAAATCTAGAATGTTCTAGCATATTATTTCTTACCCAGAAATCTTTGGCTACATCTAATAGAACCTGTGTTCCATAGATATTTGTCCTTACAAACACTTCTGGACCAGTTATACTTCTATCCACGTGAGATTCTGCAGCAAAATTCACCACATAATTGGGCTTAAATTTCTCAAATACATATTCAACTAGCTCTCTGTTTGTTATATCACCTTTTACAAAGTGATAATTAGCTCTAGTATCTATACCTCTAAGATTCTCTAGATTACCAGCATAGGTCAACTTATCAAGGTTAATTATTACATAATCTGGATGTTCTTTAGAAAGATAATGAATGAAGCTTGAACCAATAAAACCTGCACCACCTGTCACAAGTACGACTTTACTCATAACCTTTCCCATAATTTTCTCTAATCAAGATATCTTTTACCTCTTCAAAAGATGGTAACTTTTTGTCTTTCTCTGAGACGATGATATTTTCTACCTTATCGAGGGGCCAACTGATATTGAGTTTTGGGTCATTCCATATAATTCCAAAGTCGTCTTCTGAGTTATAATATTCAGTACACTTATAGAAGAAATGAGTATTTTCTTCGAGTGATATAAACCCATGGGCAAATCCTGGAGGAATATAAAATTGTAAACCGTCTCCTTCCATAAGTTCAACTCCAAACCACTCACCAAACGTTGGAGAGTTTACCCTTAGGTCTACAGCAACATCAAATACCTTTCCCGAGATTACCCTCACCAATTTCCCTTGAGGATATTTCAGCTGAAAGTGTAGCCCTCTTATTACACCCTTTCTTGAGAATGAATGATTATCTTGAACAAAATTTAAATCAAATCCGATCTCTTTTAACTCTTTCTGATTATAACTTTCCATAAAAAAGCCTCTATCGTCTCTAAATACTTTGGTTTCTATTAATAAAAGCCCCTTGATTGGAGTTTCTATAATCCTAAATTTACCCATCTTTAAAACTCTAATATTAGATTTTTACAAAGTTCACTAGCCCTAAATAGTGATTCAGGCGTCCCTGCATCAGTCCACCAGCCTTTAAGTACATCATAGGTTAATGTGCCCTTTTTTAAATACGCATTATTTACATCAGTAATCTCTAGCTCTCCTCTCCAAGATGGCTTTAATGTCTTAATTATATCAAAAACCTCTGAGTCATACATATATATCCCTGTTACAGCGAAATTACTTTTAGGTTCTTTGGGTTTCTCTTCTATTGCAATAATCTTGCCGTCTCTAAATACTGGAACACCAAATCTCTGAGGGTCAGGGACTTCTTTTAAAAGAATCTTAGCACCTTCCTTCTGGGTTTCAAAGTTCTTCACATATGGAGTTATATCATCCTCGAATACATTATCCCCAAGAATTACTACACACTTACCACCACCTACAAAATGTTCTGCTAATCCTAAAGCTTGTGCTATTCCTCCCGCCTCATCCTGAACCTTATAGGTAAATTCTACCCCAAAATCCTTACCGCTTCCTAGAAGCTCAATAACATCTCCCATATGCTCACGCCCTGTGACAATAAGAATATCTCTAAGTCCAGCCTGTTTCAATCTATAGATAGGATAGAAAATCATAGGGTATCTACCAACAGGCAATAGATGTTTATTAGTAACATTTGTAAGAGGTCTTAACCTTGAGCCAGTTCCACCAGCTAAAATTATTCCCTTCATTTGAACTCCTCCATATTATATTATAAAAATTTCTCCTATGAGATAATATCGGCTTGGAGAGAAAAGTATATAGGCTTACTTAAAATATTGGTTGAAATTCGTAAGAATAGTAGAGTCTTATATTCTTGCTTTTAGCGTATTCCTCTGTCTCTAGATCAGTCATATATGTAACAAGAATAGGAAAGACCTCTTCTTTTAAGGTCTC
>JACIXS010000321.1 GCA_014360335.1 bacterium
TAAGGAAATCTCTAGCTTCTTCTCTCTCTGGTGGGGAGGCAAGAAGGCTTGAAGTTGCTAGGTCTCTTTTAACATCTCCTAAAGTCATCCTTTTGGATGAGCCATTTTTAGGTATAGACCCTATAACTGTGGCGGATATACAGATAATAATAAACCAGTTGAGAGAAAAGGGATTAGGGATATTGATAACAGACCATAATGTTAGGGAAACCCTTTCTATAGTTGATAGGGCATATATAATAAATGAAGGAGAAGTAATAGCTAGCGGTGAACCTAATGAAATTGCCAATAATAGTAAGGTGAAACAGATATATCTAGGGGAGAAATTTGTCCTATGAGAAGACTAGTAGTAAAGATAGGAACAGCAACACTATGCCCTGAAGATGGGTTAGATGTTAATTTTTTAGATAGTATAGCCAAACAGGTTAAGAATTTACAAGACCAGGGGATATCAACTACTATTGTTACTTCAGGGGCTATTGGCCTTGGTAGGTCTATAGTAAAGAACATTAATAAAAATTTAAATCTTGTACAGAAACAGGCATTAGCAGCTGTTGGGCAGGGGAAGCTTATAAATTACTATAGTTCTATATTTGAAAACTACGGCCTTACAGTTGCCCAGGTCTTATTAACTAGGGAAGACCTTGCTAATAGGAAGAGATTCCTCAATGCACGAAATACTTTGGAAGAGTTAATAAATCTTGGCATAGTTCCTGTGATAAATGAGAATGATACTGTAGCAACTGAAGAGATTAAGCTAGGTGATAATGATCAACTATCTGCTTTGGTTGCCACTTTAATAGATAGCGACTTGCTTATTATCCTATCTAATGTCAAAGGACTTTACGACAAGGACCCACGTCTATACTCAGATGCTAAGCTGATAAAGGAGATACATAGCTTTGATGAGATACCTAAGGATTTAGGTGGTCCTTCAGAGAAAGGTTCAGGAGGTATGATTACCAAGATACTCGCGGTTGAAATAGCAGCAAGAAGAAGTATCCCTACTATTATCGCCTCTGGGAGAGAGGATAGAGTTATAGAAAGGGTCGTTAGAGGAGAGTCTGTTGGAACATTATTTCATATAGAGAGTGACAAATTATCAAAACGTAAGATATGGATAGGTTATGGAGTAACTCCAAAGGGGAAATTATACGTAGACCAAGGAGCCTATGAGGCGCTAGCATTTAAAAACAAGAGTCTTCTATCTCAAGGTATTAAGGATGTAGAGGGAGAATTTTCTTCTGGAGATGCGGTCTCAGTTATATCCCCAAATGGAGAAGAATTTGCTAGAGGAATCGTTTATTATTCTAGCACTGAGTTAGAGCAGTTGAAAGGGAAAAGGGGATATCACGAGGTAATTCACAGAGATAATCTAGTCATACTCCATCAGTAGTATTTTTGCAATCTAAATTTTGTTTGCAAATTCTATATCACCCTCTTGCATTTAGGATTAGATTATGATATACTTTTGGATGTTAGCAATCTATATATATGAGTGCTAAAAATACGAAGGAGGGTGATAGAATGAAGCTAAAACCATTGGGCGATAGAGTATTAGTGAAGCCGATAGCGGTTGAAGAGAGAACGAAGAGTGGTATTGTGCTTCCGGATACCGCTAAAGAGAAACCTCAGCAAGGTAAGGTCTTAGCAGTAGGACAGGGTAGATTGTTAGATAACGGACAGCTTGTTCCCCTTCAGGTAAAAGAGGGAGATAAAGTTCTCTATTCTAAGTATGCTGGGACAGAGGTAAAGATAGAAAATGAAGAATATCTTATTCTTAGTGAAAGAGATATTCTTGCAATTGTAGAAGAGTAAAAGGAGGTGAACTATAGATGCCAAAGTTAATCATATTCGATGAAGATGCTAGAAGAAAGTTAGAGAAAGGTGTAAATACCTTAGCAGATGCAGTAAAGACTACTCTAGGACCAAAAGGTAGAAACGTTGTATTAGAAAAGAAGTTTGGGTCCCCAACAATAACTCACGATGGTGTAACAGTAGCAAAGGAGATCGAAGTAGAGGACCCATTTGAGAATGTTGGAGCTCAACTTATAAAAGAGGTTGCTACTAAGACAGCAGATGTAGCTGGAGACGGAACTACCACTGCAACAATACTAGCTCAGGCTATGATTAGAGAAGGGCTGAAGAATGTTGCCGCTGGTGCCAATCCAATGATTCTAAGAAGAGGGATTGAAAAGGCGGTAGAGGTATGCGTAGAAGAACTCAAGAAGATGGCTATACCAATTGAGGATAAGGAGTCTATAGCACACGTTGCTACTATATCTGCAGCAGACCCTGAGATTGGTAACCTAATAGCAGATGCTATGGAGAAGGTAGGAAAGGACGGAGTTATCACTGTAGAAGAGGCTCAGACTATTGGAACAACCTTAGAGCAGGTAGAAGGAATGCAGTTTGACAGAGGTTACATCTCTCCATATATGGTAACAGATACAGAGAGAATGGAGGCAATCGTTAATGATCCGTACATACTTATAACGGATAAGAAGATTAGTTCTGTAAATGATATTCTTCCAATACTAGAAAAGGTCGTCCAGAGAGGAAGACCACTAGTAGTCATAGCTGAAGACGTTGAGGGAGAAGCGCTAGCCACACTAGTAGTAAACAAACTAAGAGGAACACTCCAGTCTCTAGCAGTAAAGGCTCCTGGCTTTGGCGACAGGAGAAAGGCTATGCTTCAAGATATAGCTATCCTAACCGGTGGACAGGTCGTATCCGATGAGCTTGGTATCAAGTTTGAAAATGTAACAATCGATATGCTTGGTCAGGCAAGACAGGTCAAAGCTGATAAAGACAACACTACTATAGTTGAAGGTAAGGGTAATCCAGAGGAGATAAAGAAGAGGATAAATCAGATTAAGGCTCAGATTGAGCAGACAGAATCCGACTATGATAGAGAGAAACTACAGGAGAGACTAGCAAAACTATCCGGTGGAGTTGCAGTAATCAAAGTAGGAGCAGCTACAGAAACAGAGATGAAAGAGAAGAAGCACCGTATAGAAGATGCTCTTGCTGCAACTAGAGCTGCGGTGGAAGAGGGTATTGTTCCTGGCGGTGGAGTAGCACTTATCAACATAATGAATGCCCTTGATAACATAAAGGTTGATGGTGACGAAAAGACTGGAGTAGAGATTGTCAAAAAAGCTCTTGAAGAACCACTCAAACAGCTAGCTGCCAATGCTGGACTTGAAGGTTCTGTAGTAGTAGAGAAGGTAAAGAGCCTACCTAAGGGTCACGGCTTGGATGTAATGAGTGGAGAGTATGTAGATATGGTTAAGGCTGGAATTATCGACCCAGTTAAGGTAACTCGTAGCGCTCTGCAGAACGCTGCAAGTATCGCCGCTATGCTACTAACCACAGAGGCAGTCGTAGTTGAAAAGCCAGAAGAGAAGAAAGAGACTCCTCCACCTCCTGAATACTAATTAAGGCAAGAAGATAGGGGCACCAATTTGGTGCCCCTTTATATTTTTATTTCAAGTGTTCTAATAGTATCTTTATCCCTATCCCTATCAGTATTAATCCACCCAAAATTTCAATCTTCGTATTTTCAAAGAAGTGTCTAAGTCCGTTTCCCATTAAGATACCAATGGAAGAAAGTATAAATGTTATTACCCCTATTATTAATACGGGAAGAAGGATAGAGATATCGAGAAAAGAAAAACTTACTCCAACCGCTAATGCATCGATACTTGTTGAGATTGACAAGAGAATTAGTGTCTTGTTATCAAAAGGATTGACTACTTGATGTTCTCCTTTTATAGACTCATATATCATCCTTAGCCCTACAAAAGAGAGAAGACCGAACGCTATCCAATGGTCTATAGTAGAGATATAGACCCTTAGGCTTGAGCCAATTAACCAACCCAATATAGGCATAAAGGTCTGAAAGGAGCCAAAAGAAAATCCCATTTTTAATACCTGGTACAGTTTTATATTTCTTGCTGTTATTCCACTTGTAACTGATACACTAAAGGCATCCATAGCCAAACTGAAGGCTATAAATAGTATTGATACTATATCCATAAGCTTATCTTTTCTCTACGTCCTCCTTAAACTTAGACTTCCACTTAATTATACTATAAAGGGCAATAGAGAAATAAGCCTTTAGAATCTTAACCCTGCTTGACGTAAAAGTTTTTTGTGTTAAAATAATTAATACAATTAATTAATTAAGGAGGAAATATGAGGGACTTGATAAATCTAAAAAGTCATAAAGCCCTAAAATTATTTGAACCAGAAAAAGGGATTATTGTTGCTACTCCTCCTGGTAGAGGCTCAGGCTATTGGGCTGGGGCAAGTAGTATTTTATATGACGAAGAAGTGGGAAAATTCTACCTTTACTATAGACTAAGGCGGCCTAGGCTTGTAGAAAATGGAAGAGAGATTGGGAGAGGATACGAATGTAGAATAGCAGAGAGTAAAGATGGGGTTAACTTTAAAACTATTTGGAAGGTTGATAAGTCATATTTTGGAGGGATATCGTTAGAGAAAGCCTCATTAATTAAAACTTTAGAAGGGAATTATAGACTCTACATAAGCTATGTAGACCCGGAAGATAATAGATGGCGGATAGATATGATGGAGGCGGATAAGGTAGAAGACCTAGACCCAACAAAAAAGATTAAAATCTTTACTTCTTCCGACCTTGGTATAGAGGGCATAAAAGACCCTGAAGTTATTATCTTAGGTTATCTTTACTATATGATAGTAAGCTATGCTCCATCTCCAGAAAATATAGATGAATCGTTGAGGTTAAAGATGCATGAAACTGCAGATGTCTATAATACTGGCATTACCAAATCCTGCACAGGCTTAGCGGTTAGCTCAGACGGGGTCAATTTTAAATGGCTGGGAGATATTCTATCACCAAGAGAGAACAGTTGGGATGCCTATGCAACTAGAATTACAAGCATTCTTTACTCTCCACCAGTCTTTTATGCCTTTTATGATGGGAGTAAAGATGTATCGGAAAACTATGAGGAAAAACTAGGGTTAGCGGTTAGTTTAAGTCTTAGGGACTTTGAGATAGTAAGTACAAAAGGACCCATATTACTTTCTCCCCATTCTTCTAGGAGTGTGCGATATGTGAGTGTAGTGCCGGTATTCGATAAACTCTACTATTACTATGAGATGGCAGTTGCAGATGGGTCCCACGAGTTAAGGGTGAGCGTAGTTGAACCTTAGGGGAGTAAATCATCAACTAGTTAAGATACAGAATAGAAACCTAATCCTTAAGCTCATATACGAGAGAGGCTCCATAAGTAGGCAGGAGATTTCGAGGATAATTGGATTAACCCCTGCTACGGTTACAAATATAACAGGAGAGTTATTAAATGAAGGTTTCATAACTGAGCTTCCAAGCTTTGAAGAACAACACGGTTCAGGTAGGAAGGCTATCCCTCTTGCAATAAATCCATCATCAGGATATGTGATAGGTGTAGATATAGGTCCGAGGATAGTGAGGATAGGAACTAGTGACTTGTTGGGGCATCTATCAAATATAGAAACTTTTCAATACGACAATCAATTAGGAGAAAACTTACTAGAGATACTTATAGAAAGGTTAAAATTCTTGAAAGAAGACCATAATATCTTAGGTATAGGTATAGGTATCCCTGGCCTTGTAGATTCTATCTCAGGAGAATTAAAGTTTTCTCCTAATTTAGGATGGAAGAATTTAAAAATAGCTAAGCCTATTAGCGATGTCCTTGGTTTACCAGTGATAGTAGAGAATAACGTCAAGGCTATGGCTCTTGGAGAAAAATGGTTTGGTAAGGGAAAGAAATCAAATAACTTTGTCTTGGTTTATGTTAGCTTGGGAATAGGCGCTGGGATAATTATAGATGGAAAGATATATAGAGGAGCCCATAATGGTGCAGGAGAGTTAGGTCATACGGTTGTTTCTGAGGATGGTGAAGTCTGTAACTGTGGAAAGAGAGGTTGTCTAGAGACTTTTGCCTCTGCTAGAGCTATTGTGAAAAGGTTTAAAGGAGTTCCAGGAGATGAAGATTCTGATATTAGTGAGATAAGGGTAGCTTTAGAAAAGGGGGACACTAAGGCATTAGAGATAGTAGAAAAAGCAGGACATTATTTAGGAGCTGGAATCTCTAATCTTGTAAATATGTTTGATCCAGAGATGATAATCCTTTCTGGAAGAGTAGTTAGATTAGGAAAAGCTCTTCTAGAACCTATGAGAAAATCCTTGGAAAGTAGACTTTTTTCTACTGACAAAGTAAAAATAGAGATTTCAGAGTTAGGTAAAGAGATAGGTCTATATGGTGCTAGTGCTTTGGCTCTTCAAAAATTTTTCTATGAAAAGGAGGAATTATGAAGATAGGTATAGTAGGAGCTGGTAGAATAGCTAAGGCTCATTTTGAGAGACTTGTTAAAAGGGAGGATGTAGAGATTAAAGGTGTAGCGGATATCATATTTTCTAGAGCTAAGGAGATGGCAGAGAAATGTGGGGCAAATGCATACTCAAGTTTTGAAGAACTCTTAGATAATGAGAAAGAGATAGATGCTTTATTTATCTGCACTCCACCTTATAATAGGGAACCAGAAAACTTGATAAAGTCCGCTCAGAAAGGTATTCATCTTTTCATCGAAAAACCTCCAGCTAGAACATTGATAGTTGGAGAAAGATTGTTAGAAGTTTTTGATAAGACAGGTGTTACTGTAAGTGTTGGTTTTCTATGGAGATATTCAGACCTTGCATTAAAGCTAAAGGGATACCTCAAAGACAAAAAATGTGCAATGATTGTCTCTAGATGGTATCATACCATTCCCCCTATAGCTTGGGTGCGTGATAAGGAAAGGGCTGGAGGGCAGGTCGTAGACCAATCGATACATCTAGTGGACCTGATGAGATATATAATTGGTGAGGCAAAGACTGTATATTCTCAGTGTTCAAAAGGATTATTCCCAGAGATTGAGGATTTCATTAATGATGATGCTAGCGTAACTGTCATAACATTTCAAAATGGAACAGTAGCAACACTAGCGTCTACATACTCTCTCTTTCCAAATCCTGACCATGGACCCAAGATAGAATTTATAGCTAAGAAACTTCGACTCGAAGGTAGCCTTAACTATCTAAAGGTATTTACCCCTGAGAATGTTGAAAGTTTTGAATTTACTGATGACCCTATGGAGAAAGAACAGTCTGCTTTCTTTACCGCTATAGAAAAAGGCGATAAAGGCAGGGTTCTTTCCTCCTATGAAGATTCTTTAAAGACATTAAAGATAGTTCTATCGGCAAATATATCTATGGATACAGGGGAGGTAATATCACTATGAGGATACTATATCTAGACATAGATACATTAAGACCCGACCATTTATCCTGTTATGGATATCACAGAGAAACTTCACCTAACATAGATGCAGTATCTAGAGAAGGGATAAGATTTGATAGGTTCTATGCATCAGATACCCCTTGTATGCCGTCTAGGTCTGCCCTTTTTACCGGGAGATTTGGTATACATAATGGTATTGTAAACCATGGTTTTACCGCTAGTGATTTAAAACCTTTTGAGCCGTTAAGATTTTTTAATAATAGGCAGGGTCCCTTGGTTCAACTAGTAACTTTACTTAGACGACTCGGTTACTACACAGTAAGTGTAAGCCCCTTTGGTGAGAGGCATTCTGCTTGGTGGTATTATGACGGATTTAGGGAGATGTATAATCCTGGCAAGGGAGGTATGGAGAGGGCTGATGAAGTAGTTCCCTTGGCTCTAAAATGGCTAGAAGAGAATGGTAAGAATGATAATTGGTTTTTGCATATAAATGTCTGGGACCCACATACCCCATATCGAACTCCAATAGAATATGGAAATCCCTTTAAGGATTCTCCTCCACCATCTTGGATGACTGAAGAGATTATAGCTAAACATAGAGAGATGTATGGTCCACACTCTGCTAGAACTCCCCATGACCTAAGGGATATGTCTGAAGAGTTCTTCCAGAGATATCCTAGATTACCTAGAAGTATAGAGAATTTAGAAGATTATAAGAGATGGATAGATGGATATGATACAGGGATACATTATGCAGACTATTGGGCTGGTAAAGTCTTCGACTTACTAAAAAAATTAGGCATCTGGGAAGATACATTAGTTATTATCAGTTCTGACCATGGAGAGAATCAGGGAGAACTAAATGTATATGGAGACCATCAATTGGCAGATGAGATAACCCATCGAATTCCTCTTATAATAAAGGGACCTGGGATAAAGGAAGGGATTGTGGATAATGAGTTGCACTATAACATAGACTTATCTGCAACCTTGATAGATTTCTTGGGTGGCTGGGAATTAATCCCCCAGATGTGGGATGCCAAGTCATTTGCTGACACACTTAAGACAGGAATGCCAAATGGTAGGCAATATCTAGTATTATCTCACTGTGTTTGGAGTATTCAACGGTCTGTCCGTTTTGGTAAGTGGTTATTGATAGAGACCTACGATGATGGTTGTAAAGAGATTCTGAAACCTACGATGCTTTTTGACATAGAATCTGACCCTCATGAATTGGTAGACCTATCTGAGACTTATCCTGAAGTTGTAAAAGAGGGAAAGGCTTTGTTGGAGCAGTGGCTCAGTGAAAATATGGCAACTTCTCTCTCTGATGAAGATCCTCTTATATCTGCGCTTCATAATAGTGGTCCCTATCATATACCAACCTATCAACTTATGGATTATGCAGATACGGTAAGGAAGATATGGGGAGAAGAAAAGGCTGAAAAGCTTATCGAGAGACATAAGGAGCAGTATTACCGTTATCTTCTTAAGGGTTATCGCTTTTTAGAAGCTATGGGGTTTTCTAAGAAATATAGATTGAGGTGAGACTATGAGACTTGCATGCGGAGAGATGATTATCCCTGGGAATACCTTTAGGGAGAAGGTAGAGTTTCTTGAATCAGCTGGTTTTGATGGAATAGACTTAGTAGGTGCAGGGCTTAGAGAAAGAGTAAGTGAAGTAAAAGATGTTTTAACTGAGAGTAGTATAGGTGTTACAGCTATATATAGCAGATTGCAGTATCCTCTACTCTCTGGTGATATCGAAGAAAGAAAGATTGCTATAGAACAATTGAAAGATAGACTCTCAGTTGCTTCTGAGTTAAACGCTCTAGGAGTTATATTTGTTCCAATATTTGGTCCTCCTAAAATCCAAGACCTTAGCCCATTTATGAGTGCTATAGAGTTAGAAAGGGCGTTACTTATATCTATACTTAAGGAGATAGTTCCCATAGCTAATAGTCTTAGAGTAAAGCTTTTGTTAGAGCCAGTTAATAGGAAGGAAACGCATTTTATAAATAATCTTACTCAAGGTTTTGAGATAGCCAAAGAAACAGGAGTTTATCTCTTAGCAGACATATACCATCTCGTATTAGAAGAACAGTCTCCAGATACCTTAGCTGAGTATAAGGATTATATTGGCTACGTACATATAGCTAATAGGGAGAGGGAGGTTCCAAAAGAAGAAGATTTTGTCTATCTAAAACCCTGGTTAGATACTCTTAAAAAGATAGGTTATAACGGATATATCTCTTTAGAATGTTCTCCACCAAAAGAACTAGAAGTGTTAAAGAATTTTGTAGAGACATTCAAAAGATTGGCACTATGAAAAATAGAGTCAACCGGAGGTGATAGGTAAAGCTTAGAATTACTAAATCCAAAATGTAACACTTGAAACTTACTTATTAAGATGAGGTAAATTAGGGGGACTTAAAGTTAGATTTAAAAGGAGGGAAAGAGAATGAGATTTTTAAAGATTACATTATTGATAACGTTGTTACTAAGTTTGATACTTGGGAATGTTTCTTTTGCACAGGAGAAGTTTCCTTTAGGACAGTATAATTTTGACGAGTATCAAAGGCTAGCCAAGACAAAGATTACTAAATTTAACGAAGCTCCGCAGTTAGCAGAATTAGTAAAGCAGGGAAAACTTCCCTCAATAGATAAAAGGTTACTAGCAGAACCCGCAGTAGTGGTTCCTGTTGAGGAGATTGGACAGTATGGTGGAACTGCAAGGGTTGCTACTAAGAGACCCCTTATCTTAGAAGATGGAGGATTAATGATTGGACATGAACCTATTCTTAGGGTAGCACGTGATGGTAGAACAATAATCCCAAATCTAGCTAAAAAGTGGCAACTTTCCAGAGATGGAAAGACCCTTACTCTGTATCTAAGAAAAGGTGTAAAATGGTCAGATGGCACTCCATTTACTGCAGACGACATATTATTCTGGTGGGAAGATGTAATTCTAAACGATGAACTTACTCCTACAAAGCCTGTTGCTTGGTCTCCTGGTGGAAAGCTGATGACCGTAGAGAAGGTGGATGATTATACCGTAAATCTTAAATTTAGTGTTCCTTATCCAGTGGCTATAATAAGGCTTGCCCATTATGATGGAGTAGAAGGGTCATTCTTCTTACCCAAACATTATCTGAAGCAGTTTCATCCTAAATATACTCCAAAGGATAAGCTGGATGCTACAGTAAAACAGCTTGGTTTTGATTCTTGGTATAGACTTTTCCAAGCAAAAGCTCAGATAAACGCTGGGAGTGGTAGAGCGGTGGACCCCGGAACACCTACATTAAAGGCATTTATGATTACAAGTAAGGGTCAGGATACAGTTATTGCTGAGAGAAATCCATATTATTGGAAGATAGACCCAGCTGGGAATCAACTCCCTTACATAGATAGGATTTTTGTAAGTATAGTAAGTAATGCAGAGATGGTAAACTTAAAAACAACTACGGGAGATGTTGATTTTGCTGGTTTTAATACAAGGTTAGATATGTATCCTGTCTATAAAGAGAATGCGGTAAAGAACAACTATAGAATTCTTCTATGGCAGGATGTCTTTGGTGGAGAGGTTATCTTTATGCCAAATCAGACACATTCAGACCCTGTGCTTAGGAAGATATTCCGAGACAAAAGATTTAGGATAGCTCTATCTTTAGGGATAAACCGTGATGAAATTAATCAGCTATTCTATATGGGTATGGCACAACCTAGGCAGACGACTGTTATACCTCAATCTAAATATTATAAGGAAGAATTTGCTAAAGCTTATATAGAGTATGATCCGGTGAGGGCAAACAAGCTTCTTGATGAGATGGGCTTAAAACGTGGACCAGATGGGTATAGACTAAGGCCAGATGGTAAGAGATTAGAAATTCTCATAGAATATACTCCAGTGGATACAATAAGAGGACCTGTCTGTGAACTCGTCCAGCAACAATGGGATAAACTAGGTATAAAGGTAGCAGTAAAAGAGATAACTACTGAATTACAGCAGGTAAGGGCTCCTGGAAATCAGATGGATATGACAGTATGGAATGCGGATAAGTGTACAGACATTTTATTCCCTATAACTCCTATGTGGTTTGTTCCTTACAATACAGGTTGGGAAAACAGTTGGTGTCCGCTTTGGGCACAATGGTATGCATCTAAAGGGAAGTCTGGTGAAGAGCCACCTAAAGAGGCGAAGAGGTTATTAGACCTTTGGGAAAAGATGTTAAGCACAACTATCGAGTCTCAGAGAATTAGACTTGGGCAAGAGATACTGAAATCTCATGCGGAGAATCTCTGGACAATAGGAACGGTAGGTCTAGCACCTGTCCCAATTATAGTAAGAAATACTTTAGGAAATATACCAGAAAAAGGAATATGGGGTTGGGATTACTTCTGGGCAATGCTCTATAATCCAGAGCAGTTCTTCTTTAAACAGAGGTAAACTTTTTGGGGACCCTAAAACAGGGTCCCTTTTTCTTCATTTTAGTTGGTTTCACATTCCTGTCTTTTCTATTCATTTAACAATCTTTCGGATAATTTATTGCTCCAGTCTGTTATAGATTCCCAGTCTCTAAAGTCACCCTCAGGAACCTTTCCTTTGAATAGTATTCTCCATATAAAAGAAAGTTTGCTATAGTCCATCTTTCCACCAAAAAGTCCAATGCTTATTGGTTCCTTAATCTCTAATAAGGGTTTTAGATATGCTTGGGCCTGAATTCTACTTTTTTCAGTATCTTCCTGCATTGTTAGACACACAATAAAGTACGCTACAATTTTATTCTTAAGTTCTTCCTTAAATCTATTAGCAAACTTTATTGTTTCTGGTAATAGCTTAAACATTCTAATTGCACTACCAATAATAATACTGTCGTATTGAGCGATACTAGTTACTTTTTTAACATTCTTTACATCTACATTAAATTCTAAGCCTCTTAAGGTTTCCCCTATTCTTTCTGCGACTTCGGCAGTTGAACCCGCCCTGGATGCATAAGCTACCAAAACTCTCTTTGCCATAAAGCCTCCCTATAAAATTATTTGTTAAGTGCATTTTCTATAGCTTTTAAAATTGACTTACTTGTAGCAGTTGCCCCTGTAACTATATCGACGTTCAAGGATTGTCTCTCTAGTACTCTACCTATTATCTTCTTAGGAATATCTTCTAGAGAGATAATCGGTTTATCTATTATACTAACATTTTCTATCATATTATTTTTAACAACTACCTTTACCTTATAGCTAAACCTTCCCTTACTATACGAACCTGTATATGTCCCATCTGAGACTTTTGAAAGGTCAATATCTGTAATAACTAAGTCTAAGGTTTCTTCTTTTCCATAGAAGAGAAAAATAGAAAATGTAACAATAATAGCAAGTACTGGAATGCCTACAAAAAACATTACTTTACTTTTCATTTATAGATATTCCTCTATCACTTCTAGAAATATCTCTACTATCTTAGGGTCAAAATGCTTACCTGCCTGTTCCTTTATATACTTTAGCGCTTCCTCTTTACTCCAAGCTGGTCTATAAGGTCTATCACTAGTTAAGGCATCCCATACATCCACTACTGCAAATATCCTTGCAGGTAATGGAATTTCCTCTCCCTTTAATCCTCTAGGATACCCTGTTCCATCCCATTTTTCATGATGACAATATGGAATACTAAGAGCAGGCTGTAGATACTCTATCATAGACAACGCGTTATATGCAAATTCTGGATGTTTTTTGATGACCTCCCATTCTTCCTCGTTAAGCTTATCCGGTTTTAATAGAACGGAATCTGGAATACTTAACTTACCTATATCGTGAAGAAATGACCCACGACGTACGTGAACAATATCTTCTTCCTTTATACCAAACCTTCTTGCTAGCTTTAAAGTTAACTCTACAACGCGAAGAGTATGTCCTTCAGTCTCCTTATCTCTTAGATCTAATAACCTGCTCCAACTTTCTATTGTTTCGTCATAAGCCTTCTGAAGTTCTTCATATAGGCCTGTTATTATTTGTAAGTTTTTGGCATTTTCTCTCTCTAACCTTTTTCTCTTTGTAATATCTGAGAGCATAATTAGAATATAAAGAGGGGAATTATCACTACTGTAAACTGGAGATATTGATACCTCTATTTCAATCTCTGTTTCGTCCTTCTTGAACTTTAATTCCATGTTAGTGATAGTTTCTCCATTTATGGCTCTTTGGAGAGATTCGTAAAATCTTTGATCCTGAAACTGTATCTCATATATAGATTTATCTACAATTTCACTGTTTTTCCAGCCAAATATCTTTTCTATAGCTAATCCACAGCTTTTTACAATTCCATCTTTATCTAATAGAATAATACCTATAGGAGAGGAGTCTAGAATCGCCCTATAGAATTTCAGTGAAAGTTCTCTTGTTTGTAGGAGATTATTTACCCGTGCTAAAAGCTCTACTTTCTCTATAGGGGTAAAAATTATTTCATCTATAATTCTCCAGAGATACTTAGTAGCCATTCCAATATCCTGCCTAGGTGTTATTAGAATAAATGGCACAAAGATTGGTTGTTCCGATATTTTTTTGATCTGTATCATCTGTTCAAATCGACTTGTACATATCCCATCAATTATGCAGAGGTCAAAGTTATCTTTTATAATAGAATTATTGTTCCCTTGCAGAATCTCGTATTTAGATGAGAGCAATTCAAACAAAAGCCTTCTATTCTCAGTATTTTCTATTGCTAACAGTATCTTACTCATTCCTTTATGGCTTCAGGCAATCCTTTTAATATTCCTCTTAATTCTCTAAGAGGCTTGCCCACTTTTATACCATATTTAGTAATTTCAAACTCTCTGATCGTCTTTTCAAAGTCACTTACACGCTTTTTTAGTACTCCAATAGCTTTTCTAATCTCTCCATTTATCTCTAGATAACGAAGAAAGATAATATTATCTGCTAAGAAGCTTATACCCTGCTCTGTAGGATAAAACTCTCCTGTTATAGATTCAGTTTCATTTATTAAGATGATAGTTACTCCCATATTCTGTAGATATTTAGTAAGTGCATATAGGGCTTGTTTAAGATCTCTGCCCAAAAGGGCAAGACGATATCCTGAGATACTGTCAATCATTACTATTTTTGTATCCTTCTCTTCTACCTCCCTACGCACCATTATAGTAAATTCATCTGGGGAGTATTTTAGTGGTTCTATATAGAATAGTGATAGAGTACCTCTATCTAGCATCTCCTGAACAGGAATATTTACTGATTTACATCTATGTATAATCGTTTCTATAGATTCTTCAAAAGAATAGAGCACTGATCTTTCTCCTCTTCCTGATGCTTCCTTCATAAATTGTAAGCCTAGGGTAGTTTTCCCAACGCCACTAGGTCCTGTAATGATTGTGTTAGTTCCCCTTTCTATCCCACCATTTAATAGCTCATCAAGGTCTGGAATACCAGATGAGATTGGTTGTATGACAAATCCTTTTCTGTAAAGTTCTGGAATTACTCTAGGAAAAACCTCTACCCCAGTTCCTGAAGTAATCCTTAGAGAGTGAATCCCTTCCCGAAAGTCAGAACCTCGGAACTTAGAGACCATAACTGTCCTTCCCTCTTCGGTATAGCCTAGATTTATTATTCCGTCGCTAATGAACTGTAGATCATCATCAGGGAATTCTGAACTAGCATCGGAGGAGAATACAACTGTTGCTCCTTGCTCTACTAGAAATCTTATAAAGGATAAAACTTGTCTTCGAAAATGAAATGGGTCGATAGCTAAATAGCGAAATTGAGTTAAAGCATCTATAAATACCCTTTTAGGCTTTATACTGCATACAGTTTCTATTATACTCTGTGTAGTAGGTACCCTCTCTACCTCTGAAGGTAAAAATATGTCATACACTTGAGCTTTAGAGAAAAACTCTGATGTAGGACTAAGGTCTAAAAATAGAATACCGTTTAAATCAAGACCTAGAGATTTGGCATTTTTACGTATCTGGTCTTCTGTTTCACTAAAGCTAATGAATAGACTTTTTTCACTCTTAGAAGCTCCAGCAAGAAGAAAATACAAGCCCATTAAGGTTTTACCTACCCCTGGTTTCCCCCTTATCAGATAGGACCTTCCCGGAATGTATCCTCCATGGAGGATCTCATCTAGACCTTTTATACCCGTAGAAAGTCTATCCTCTCTAATTGACATTAAACCTCCTAATTTTTGCTGGGACACTCTTTTTGCTCAAAAATATTATATCATAATCTGTAAACCTATGCGATCAATTTATTGATTTCCTGATCCGTAATCAAAATTTTACCTCCTGGAAGCTTGTAGTATAATTTATAAAAAACTTCCAGGAGGCGGCCAACAATACTTAAAGATATTTTAACACAAAATTCACTTGGTAGATCTGATCTGTAATCACTTTTTGATCCCCTCCAACATAAGTACCAACCTCCCTGTCTTACTTACCATTAAGGCCATACTATAAACATCTACAGCTAAAGATATTGCATACCTTATAAAACTTATCTTCTTTTCATCTAACTCTCT
>JACIXS010000322.1 GCA_014360335.1 bacterium
GATAACTGATATAAGTCCATTAGCTAACCTAACTAGCCTCCGAAAGTTAAATCTAGGCTCAAACCAGATAGAAAATATTAGCGCATTATCTAATCTTACAAACCTTCAAGAGCTTTGGCTTTCTTTTAATCAAATAACCGATATAAGCCCATTATCACAGTTAATTAATTTGAGAGTGTTAAATCTTTCATCTAACAGGATAAAATATATAAATCCACTATCTAGACTCATTAACCTGAGAGAATTGAGCCTTAGTTCAAATCAAATAAATAATATTAATCCATTAAGTAGCCTTACTAGCTTACAAGAGTTGAATCTTGCTTCAAATCTAATAACTGATATTAGACCATTAATTAATCTCACCAGTCTACGTTGGCTAGACCTTAACAATAATCAGATAAACGATATTATCCCTTTGGTGAACAATTTTGGACTAGGGCAAGGTGATACCGTCTATATTCAGAATAACTTTCTAGACCTTACACCGGGTTTTGACGATATAAATAACATTCAGATACTTCAAAATAGAGGAGTAAGGATATATTTCTAGGGACATCTCCTGACACCGAAGTATTATAAAATCCTCTCTGTAAGAATAAAAAATATACAGGGAGGATGATGTTAAAATGAAAATGCGCGTAGTTTGTAGGGTGTCTTTATTGGGTGTCTTTTTGTTACTGGCTGTATTATTTCTGCAGGGCTGTGATCTCTCGCTTTCGCCAGAGATTTATGTGAGCGACCTGATAGACCTAATTAAAGGGAGAGATAGCTCGATCGCCGTTCCCTCAACTATAAAACTGCAGGTGATCTCCAAGGACTCTTATATGGAGTATAAGGATAGAATAACAATGATACTACAAGACTACTTTGGAAAAGTTAGTAGGGTTTCTTATGAAGAAGATGGATTTAATAGTTACTATGTAGCTCAGGTAAATATCCCAATAGTAAAAGGTCAAAAACTAGAAAAAGGACTTGGTTACGCTATATTTTTGATAAATATCTTAGATGATAAAGAAGGTATTAAGCTTGCCTTAACTTTTAATAATACAATCTTCAATAACCTTAAAGACAGAATCTTTAAAGAATTCTCTCAAACGATAAGTGCAGATACAATAGCTCTAGATATAAATCTCATAAATGACCTAAAAAATGATGTAACATTAGAGGCACAAGGTGTTTATCTAGATAAATATCCCTGTCCATTTAGATCAAGGTACGTCTTAGGTAGGCGAGAAAAGGTAAATATAGCATTTTCTAATGTATTGAGAGATTACCTAGTAAAGACTGGCTCTGCAGAATTTGCCTACTTAATTATAAAATAGTAGGCAAAGCTTATAGGGCAGGCAAGAGCCTGCCCCATAATTAAATTATACTATTCAAGGCTGATAAGACTCCATAAACTTTAACATGGGATAAAACAAGGGAAGAAGTCCCTAATACCTGTTGGTTGGGACCCCTTTCAATCGGCCTAGACACTAAATAATTTCTAAAAATTTAACTGCTAACAATCTTTTGGTTTAGATTCACTTTATCTGTATGACAGAGATGAAATATAATAAACTATATGGAAAGGTCTAGTGCACTTGAAAGAGCTATAAAGTCAATATCAAAACTTAGTGGTATGGGGATTTGTATTTACGATATGGTCTATTTCTCCTATCAATTAGAAGAATTGTCCCTAAATTGGTACTTTAAATCCCACAATTCACCTTTATGTATTCTTACTAAGCTAAATAGTGAGAGACATAGAGGATGCATTATGATAGAACATAATCGGCTTTATAAAGCAATGAATCAAGAAGAGGGATTTTGTATAGAAAAATGTCATAGTGGGTTAGTAGACATAGTTATTCCAATTAAGTTAAATAACAAATTAATAGGAGGGATTTTTCTTGGACAAGTCTTCTTAGAGGAAATCCCACCCTTTTCTCTCTACGAAAGTCTCTTTGGTAAAGATGAGAATATAGATTTAAGAGATATAAAAAGAGAGATCAAAGATGTTCCAATAAAATCTTACGAAGAACTTCTCTATTGGGCGGAGATAGGCAAAGTATTAGCAACATTTATAGCTAGAGAAGTAGAATTTCATGAGTTAAAAAGTAAGAATAAGGAATTTTATTATATTTCTAAATTAGACCATCTAGCAGGTCTTTCCGAACCTATTCAAAGAGCGGTAAATATAATAAAACAGAGAAGCACTAAAGGGCTTAGTCTTGAAGAAATAGCTTCGGCGATAGGTTATAGTCCAACATATTTCAGTAAAATATTTAAGAAAGAAGTTGGGATGTCCTTCGCTGAAGCTGTTAGATTGGCTAGGATAGAACTAGCCCAATATCTAATCAAAACAACTAGCAAAAGTATATGCGAAATAGCATATGAGGTGGGTTATGCAGACTTTCCATCCTTTGTTCGAGCATTTAAGAAAGTCACTGGTATGACTCCTAGAGAATATCTACTTCACCATGTTCCTATCGTTTAATGCTAAATTTATCTCAAAATGTGCTATTGAAATTCTCCTTTAAAATCCTTAATCTGAAAACTAAGTAAGAATAATAAAATTTAAGATTTGAGTAGGAGGTGATGCTTATTTCCTTGTGTTTATTTAACATAAGTGGAGTAATTCCCGATTTATCTGTAAAAGCTGGTCATCTACCAGTAAGAACTGAAAGTGGAATTGGAGCACTAATGCCCTGGGCTGATAGATTATGGTTTGTTTCTTATGTTTCATCCGGGCCAGGATCTGGGGTAGGAACAGGACTCTTTAGCATTGACGAAAATTTCAACTTAGAAAAACATCCAGAAAGTGTAGTTGGAACATATGCCAATCGTATGATACACAGCCCTTCTTGTCAACTTATTATAGGTCCTTACGTTATTGACAGTGAAGGGAAAGTAAGAGTTATAAAATCTATACAGGAGCATAGACTCACTGCTACTATGGAACACCTAGAAGACCCTATAAATAAGGTTTACTTCCTGACAATGGAGGGGTTACTTTTAGAAGTAGACTTAAGGACATTTGAATCTAAGACTCTTTTCAATCTAAACAAAGAATTAGACTTACCTGAAGGAGCGTATCCTCATTATAAGGGAGGATATACAGCGCATAATCGTGTTATTGTCGCTAACAATACATATGAAGAGCTAGAATTCCTAGGGAAACGAGCCTCAGGAAGATTGGCAGAATGGGATGGAAATCGCTGGACAATTATAAAAAAGGACCCATTTATGGAAGTTGTAGGACGTAAAAACCTGGGAGAACCAATATTTGCTATAGGCTGGGATAAAATATCTGCTATCTTAGAAGTTTTCATTAATAATAAATGGATAACATATCGACTACCTCAAGGTTCCCATGCTTTTGACCATTCTTGGCTTACTGAGTGGTGGCGTATACGTGAGGTGGAAACAGAAAGATATTTAATGGATTGTCACGGAATATTTTATGAACTACCTATAATAGTCTATAATGAAAGAAGTTGGGGAATCAGGCCTATCTGTACTCATCTAAGAATTATCCCAGATTTCTGTTCTTGGCAAGGGCTATTAGTTCTAGCAGGTAACCAAGTTACACCTATTCGAGATGCTACTCTGTTTGCAGGTCAACCTCAAAGTGGCTTATGGTTTGGTAAAACTGATGATTTATGGAGTTGGGGAAAGCCAAAAGGGTGGGGAGGTGTATGGTGGGAAACTTTAGTAACACCTGATGAACCTTCTGAACCATTTTTGATGACTGGATTTGATAAGAAAGTAGTTCATATGTATCATAATTCGGATAGAACTATAGATTTTATGATTGAGGTAGATTTTTTAGGGGATGGGACATGGAAAGCCTATGAAATTTTTTCTATACCTAAAGAGAAGTATTTCCATTATGAGTTTCCCGATGGTTTTAGTGCACACTGGGTACGTTTTAGAGTAGATACTCAGTGTAAAGCTACTGTATATTTTCACTATACTTAAATCTAAAAAGGAGGGATGATTAAAGATGCGAAGATTTTTTAGAGTAATTATCAGTACCGTTTTAATACTAATTTTATCCTTTAGCTTAGTTGAAATCTCCTCGTCTCAAGAAAAACTTCAGGAAATAAAAATATATAACAGTCCTGCAGAATATGAAAAGGTTACCAAAAAGAAGATAGCTAGATATAACGAGGCTCCAATGCTTGCCGAATTAGTGAAGGCAGGAAAACTTCCACCAGTAGCAGAAAGATTACCTAAAAATCCTATAGTAGTAGAGCCTCTTGAAGAGATAGGACAGTATGGAGGAACGTGGTATATGGCGGTAACAGGAAAGCACTATGCGTTAAATTCGATGATAGATGGACGTATAGGAGATATGGGTTTTGTGAAGTTCAATGAAACAGGTAGTAAACTATTACCCAACTGGGCTGATAGATGGGAAGTGTCTAAAGATGCTAAAGTTTATACTCTACATATTAGAGAAGGACTAAAGTGGTCAGATGGGGCTCCATTTACTACAGAAGACATAATGTTTTGGATTGAAGATGTCTATGGAAATAAAGAACTCACCCCTACTTATCCAAGCTGGCTAATGATGGGAGGGGAAAGGATAAAGGTCGAAGTAATAGATAAATATACAGTAAAATTCCACTTGCCTCAAAAAAATGCGCTTTTTATGTATGCTTTATTTGGTAACTTCTTTAGATTTGCTCCAAAACATTATATGAAGCAATTTCATCCTAAATATACCCCTATGGAAGAGTTACAGAAGAAGGTAAAAGCAGAAGGTCTTGACAATTGGTGGACTTTATTTGGTAATAAAGCTTATGTAGAAAATCCAGAATGTCCGGGATTAAGAGCCTTTAAGATTGTATCTGTTAGCCCATCTAGGGTAGTAGCAGAACGTAATCCATACTATTGGAAGATAGATACAGCAGGTAATCAATTACCTTACATTGATAGGGTAGTAATAGACATAGTATCAAGTGAAGAAGTAGTGCAGATGAAAGCAATGAATGGAGAATTATCTATGCAGACATTTCATCTACCTTTAACTAGCTATCCCATTTTAAAAGAGAATGAAAGCAAGGGAGGTTATAGAGTCCTTCTATGGCCCTCTGCCACAGCTGAAGCGGTACTTTATCCAAACCATAACTATAAAGAAGACCCAGTTATAGGTGCTTTACTAAGAAATCCAACTTTTAAGAAAGCTCTCTCTATGGCTATAGACAGAGAAGCTATTAATAAGGTAGTAACTTTAGGGTTAGCAGTTGCCACACAACTATCTCCACCAAAGGGAGATGCTTTATATAATAAAGATATTGCAAACGCCTATTCTCAGTATGACCCTCAAAAAGCTAGTGAACTTCTAGATTCTATAGGTCTCAGTAAGAAGGATAAAGATGGTTTTAGGTTACGCCCTGACGGTAAACTGCTAACACTTACTATTATTGGAAGATTAGATTGGCCTATCCATAAAGATGTATGTGAGATGGTAAAGAAATACTGGGAGGATATAGGGATCAAAACTAATGTAGAGCTACTCTCTTTTGAGCTTAGCGGTCAGAGGATATCTGCCGGATTACATCAGATAGGAATATGGAAAACAGATGACCCTCTTACTTTCCCAATTTATTTAAAGCCTTATGCAGGAATACTTTGGCCATTTGGAATGTCTAGCTGGATGGCTCCTCTATGGGACATGTGGGTATCTACAGGTGGTAAGCAAGGTGAAAGACCTCCGAAAGAATATTTAGAAGTAAAGAGCTACGTAGAAAGAGCTGTTTCTGCACCTAATGAGAGAGAAAGAATAGCATTAGGAAAGAAGATATGGGAGAACTTTGTGAAGAATCTCTGGAGTATAGGCATACTACAACAAAGACCGGTTCCTATAGTAGTAAAAAATAACTTCAAGAATGTCCCATCTCAGGTTTTAGAGGGATGGGGATTTAGAACTCCATCTAACTCAGAGATAGGACAATTCTTTATCAAAGGGGGAAAATAGTCTATATAGGTCAATCTTTCATATGGTGTATAGTATAGGACCTGTAATGGTATTGCCGATATTACCCTTACAGGTCCTTCGTAATAAAATCATTTAATAGGAGGAGATCTGTATGAAAGCTATTAAAGAGCCAGCTCGAGAAATTCCTGTTAAGGGAGAGTTTGATGTTATTGTTGTAGGAGGAGGACCAGCTGGAATTGGAGCAGCAATAGCTTCTGCAAGAAATGGTGCTAGGACTTTAGTAATAGAAGAAAGCAACTGTTTAGGAGGATTAGCTACTTTTGGACTACATCTCCATATGTCAAAGCTTACAGATGAGGGAGAGAATAGAGAAATCATTGGTGGTATCCCGAAAGAAATTTGTCAAAGGATGCTTAATTTAGATAAAGCTGTATATAAGAATGGCTGTTTAGACTATGACGGAGAAGTATTAAAGTATGAGCTAGATAAAATCTTTAAAGAAGAAAAGATAAGTGTAAGATACTATACCCTTGCTGTAGCACCCATTCTAGAAGATAATAGAATGACTGGTATAATAACCGAGAGTAAATCTGGTAGAGAAGCTTTTTTGTCGAAAATTGTTATAGACGCTAGTGGGGATGGAGATATAGCTGCCAGAGCTGGCTGTCCATTTGAAAAGGGTAGAAAACTTGATGGACTTATGCAACCTGCGACCCTTATGTTTACCTTAAGAAACATAGATTATGATAGATTTTTAGAGTTTCGCAAAAATGACCCAAGACTTACTAATACGATATACGAAGCGATTAAAAACAATGATTTATATCTATTCCAAGATAGAACTATGGGACTTTGGTATTTCCCAGGAAGACCAGATGAACTAAACATAAACTTTACTAATATTACAAACATTGATTCTACCAATGCTGATGACCTTACTAAGGGAACCATGGAAGGAAGGCATCAGGCTTGGTTATTGCTAAACTTCTTTCGTAAATATGTACCTGGGTTTGAAAAAGCTGAAATGTTGGTAACTGCACCGACCTTAGGGATCAGAGAGTCTAGAAGGATATTAGGCTCTTATATATTAACAGAAGAAGATGTAAGACACGCTCGAATATTTGAGGATAATATTGCTTTAGGGTCTTTCTTTGTAGACATACATAACCCTCAAGGGGTAGGCTTATATTATGAATTTGAAAGAGGAAAGATAGACTCTGCTTATGGAACATACTATGGCATTCCATATCGATGTATTGTGCCCCTAAAGATAGAGAATATCCTTACCGCTGGGAGGTGTATATCTACCACTCATGAAGCACTTGGTTCTACAAGAGTAATGTTTACCTGTATGGCTATAGGACAAGCAGCAGGGACTGCTGCTGCGTTAGCCATAAAAGAAGCTAAAACACCTAGAGAATTGGATATAAAGGAATTACAAGATACTTTAAGAGATCAAGGGGCAATTCTAGAGTAACAACCTGAAATAGGTTAAGGGGATGTATTAGTAATTATAAGCATCCCCTTAACTTTCAGTATTAGTATTGTATTTTTCTATTTCATTCCCACCTTCTATACAGTGTAGGAATACTTTCTATAAGATTTTTGGTATATTCATGTTTGGGATTGGAGATAATCTCTTCGGGGCTTCCCTGTTCTACAATCTCTCCAAGATACATTATAAGAATCTTGTCAGATATATAATAGGCAAGTCCCATATCATGAGTTATAAAAAGAATAGACGTCTTTTCTTCTTCCTTTAACTTCTCAAAGAGTTCAATAATTCCTCCTCTAGTAGAGGCATCTATCATCGATACAGGTTCGTCCGCTATGATTAGTTTAGGTTTAATAAGCCAACACCTAGCTATCATTAATCTCTGTTTTTCTCCCCCTGAAAGTTGATGTGGATATTTACCAAGGATATGCTTAGGTTCTAATCCAACACTTATTAGAGCCTCTTCTATTAAACTCTTTGATTCTGGACTTTTAGGATTCTTATCCAAAAGTTCCAGTGCCTGATAAAGAACTCTATCAACTGGATAGAAAGAGTTATAGCTTGAAAATGGGTCTTGAAAGACTGCATGGACCCTTTTCCTGTATTCTCTCAATTCCTCAAATGTCTTTATGTCTCTCCATATATCCTTTCCATCTACCAATATTTCACCACTGGTAGGTTTAAGGAATCTTAGAATTATATTTGCAGTAGTAGTTTTCCCAGACCCGCTTTCTCCTACAAGAGAAACAATCTCTCCCTCTTCTATCGAAAATGAGACATTTCTGACCGCCTCTATATATCTTCTTATTATCATTCCGGACTCATAAATTTTAGTCAGATTTTTGACCATTAATATTGGCATAGATATCTCTCCTCAATATAAGAAACATGCAACCTTTCTATTATTTATGATTTTCAGTTTGGGCTCATCTTTCTTGCAGATATCTAGTTTATACTTGCATCTTGGATGGAATCTGCACCCAGGTGGAGGATACATCAGATTAGGAGGTGCCCCTGGGATATGATAGACACCCCTCTTTTTCACTTCTGGTTCTGGAGTTACTACAGAGTAAAGCAATCCCTTGGTGTATGGATGTAATGGTTCTCTAATAATCTCCTCCATAGGACTTATCTCTACAATCTTACCTGCATACATCACTACTAATGTTTCTGCTATCTGTCTTACAGTAGCTATATCATGGGTAATAAAAGCAATACTTTTTACTATACCCTTTTCTCTTAAATTTTGTATCGTCTTTAAAACCATTTTCTGAGTAGATACATCTAGAGCTGATGTGGGTTCATCTGCTATAAGGAATCTCGGGTTTAGCAAAGTAGCTACTGCTATAACCGCTCTCTGCCTCATACCTCCTGAGAGTTCAAAGGGATACCTAAAGATAGCATCTTTGGAGACACCTATCTCCTCAAATCTAGTTTTGGCTTTATCGATTATCTCCTTTTCGTGAATCTCTTCAAAGTGTGTCTTCATCACGTCTAATATAGAATCTTTTATTCTTTTTGTAGGCATAAGTGCATTCATAGCAGATTGAGGTATTATTGAGGTCTCTTTTCCCCATATATTCTTTTGCAATTCTTCTCTAGGTATCTTATTTAATTCAATAACCCTTCCATTAGAAAATAAACTAACCTTACCATCTATAAAGCTAAGGGGCTTTTTAATATTCATAAGCATAACATTAGTAAGGGTAGTCTTTCCTGAACCACTCTCTCCAACGATACCTACTACCTCACCTTCTCTTATGTCAAGGGAGACATCATCTATGGCTCTTATATAGTTATTCTCTACGATATAATAAGCCCTAGCATTTTCTACTTGAAGAATCAGGTTATTCATTCTACCTCTCCCTTAATCTAGGATTAAAGACTTCATCCATCGCTGTAGTTATCATTAAAAGCGAAGACGTTAGTGCTACTATAATTACCCCTGGAGGAACAAACCACCACCATATCCCCCTTCTTACTGCTTCCATCAATACTGCCCACTGTAGGACTAAACCGAGAGAGACCCCTTTTGTAGGTCCTAGTCCTATCAGACTCAATCCTGCTTCTCCTAATATACCTCCATTAATAAAGAGTATAAAAGACATAAAGGCATATGTAGCTATTCCTGGGATTAAATCCTCAAAGGCAAGCCTTAGGTCACTATAACCTGCCATTCTGGAGAGTTTAACGTAATCTCTATTTATTAAGCTCAAAAGTTGAGACCTTACCGCTCTAGCAAACCATGGCCAACCTAGAATTCCAAGCAAAAGGGCTATTACCTCTGCACTTCTCACCTTAAGATATGTAGCTATTAGTATAGCTAAAAGTATGTTAGGAATAGTCAAGACAATATTGGTAAAAGACATTAGAATCTCATCTATAATTCCTCCCTTTATCGCCGAAATAGGACCTATAATGATACCTATACTCATCGAGATTACAGCGGTTAAAAATCCAATATATAGAGAAGTTCTCGTCCCGTTCAAAACCTTAGCCAGCAAGTCTCCCCCATATGTATCAGTTCCCAATGGAAATTCTCTAGAGGGAGGTCTTTCAAATGGTCCAGCATAACCTGTGGGGTCAACAGGATATACAATTGGACCTGCTACACCTAGAAGAACAATAAATATAAATACTGAGATAGAAACTAAAAACTTTCTACTCTTAAATAGAGGTTTGAACATTGTAAGCCACATAGTTAACTTCCCTCACTTTGCCCTAGTCTAATTCTCGGATCTATCAATGCATAGAGAAAATCAACAAGAAAGTTTGCTAAATATATAGAACCTATAAGGATAATAAATATTCCCTGAATTAGTGGATAATCCAAAGTGCTTAAAGCTCTAAAAAGTAAATATCCTGTTCCAGGATAGTTAAAGATAATCTCAGTTATTAATGCTCCACCTAATGCTCCACCTAAGCTCAGAGCAAGCCCAGTAACCTGTGGCAGTATAGAGTTTCTAAATATATACCTGAATACAGTTTTCTCTTTCAAACCTAGTAGTTCCCCAAAATTTACATAATCCGCATCTAACTCATAGATTACTAATACCCTTGTTCCTATAGCCCATCCACCTAAAGCAGAGATAACAATTGATAAGAATGGGAGTATATAATGATAAAGCATATCCAAAATAAACTTAAAGGTAAAAGTCGGAATTGTCCCCTGAGAATATCCTCCCTGTCCAGGGATAAAGATAGACCTATTTTGTTAGTTTTATCTTGGGGATTTATATTAGAGCTTATCACTCTTATATACTTTCTCTTACATAGGAGATTTCCTTTTGAGTTCTACCTAAATCTTGTAGTTATGGGGATAACAGTCCTTGGGATATGGCTAGTGGTAAAAAGGGCTAGATTATAATTCTTTCTGGATAGGATTCTGTTCTCTGGAGACGCCAAATTCTATCTATATACTTATGGGTATACTCCTGCTCAACTAGATGAAAATAATAAGCACCTCTTTCTGTTAACTTATAACCTTTCTCGTATCGCTTTAATAGTCCTAGAACTTCTCCAAACCTCAGTTGCCAGTAGAATATCTTCTCTAATTCTACCCCAAAGAGTCTATAGAATGATTCTCTGTTAATGTCCATATTATATGAATTCCAAAAAAGCCAATAGGAGGCTCTTGAAATAATATCAAATTCTAGGACCAAACAAGAGGGAAGGTCCTTTTTCTCTAGGCTGTTAATATATTCTTCTAAAAAGAAAGTATTTATCTTAAAAGCATTATCTCCTAGAGAAGATGCGGAGGGACCAAATCCTATAAAGTTATCCCTAGTAATAGATGAGTATCTCTGAGAACCTCTTTTAGCAAACGTCCATATAGATGTCCTCTCAAAACCAATATCATTAGCTATCTGGGTTAACTGCCTAAGCATCACTCGTTTTTCTCTTCTCCCAAGAGGTTTTTCCCTATTATTTAAGAAGGAAAAATCTATAAAAGGGTATGTTGATATCTGGGTTGCTCCAAACTCTACTGCAGTCTCAAAATCCTCTTTTAGAGACTCTAAAGTTTGACCTGGAATGCCAAAGATTAGATCTACATCTACTGTTTTAAAGTCGAAATCTTTTATTAGCAATAGAGATTTCTTTACACTCTGGGCACCTTCTCTTCTATCTAAGGCATCAAGGCATCTCTTAGAGAAGGATTGGATTCCTATACTTATCATTCCAAAACCTATCTCTTCTAGTATTTTTAAATTTTCCCTTGTAAGGTCTAGAGGATGAAGTTCAATAGCAAAATCTCCACTTATGTTAAAATTAGTTTTTAATTTAGCATTTATCTCTGGAAGATAATCAATAAGTAAAGCAGGTGTTCCTCCACCAAAATAGACAGAATCTACAGTTTTATCTCTGTATCTAGTACTAACAATCTCTATCTCGTTAATAAGTGCATCTTTGAATCTTTTAGCTATCTCTTCTTTATAAAGGACCTTATAGTAAGGACAGAAAGGACATAAACTACGGCAGAATGGAATGTGAACATATATACCTATATTAGAAGACCTGTATCTTAGATACACGTCCTTCCTTCTTTCAAAGACAAAAGGCTTTATTCTTCTAGCTATTAAAATTCTTAATACAGTCGTTAACACACTGAAAATTCTTAGGGTTTTACTAAAACCCTTATTGCCCTCCCTGTACTAGCAACCTCTACACCACTTTTAATATCCTGTAGAGGGATGATATCGCTTATAAGTGGATAGAGGTTTATTCTCCTACTCGATATCAAAGACACCGCCCTTTCCATTGTAAATGGATTCACAAAAGAACCTAAAAGGGTAAGTTCTCTTCTGTAGACATCAAAGGGTGAGATGTCTATCCTTACATCTTCTGGAGCGACCCCAAAGAAGAGGACCCTTCCCCCGTCACTTACCGCATTAATAGCCTGTAGTATAGTTTTCCCAGAACCAACAGCCTCAATTACTACATCTACACCCTTACCGCTTGTCTCCTTTTTAACTATATCTAAGAGGTCTTCATTGGTAGGGTCTATAACCCTACTTGCCCCAAATCCAAATGCTAGGTCTCTCTTCTCTTTATATGGCTCGCTGACAAATACCTTCCCTGCACCTCCATTTACAACTAACTGTGTAAGTATGAGTCCTAATGCCCCTCCACCAATTATAAGAACATTTTCCCCTTCTTTTATATCTACCCTATCTATTCCATGTAGAGCACAGGCTAAAGGTTCCGCTAAAGCGCCAATTATAGGCTCTATATTGCCTGGAAGCTTATATGCTTGCTTGGAAGGTAATACGCAGTACTCAGCAAATCCACCATCCAAATCTACCCCTATAGCTATCAGATTCTTACAGAGATGAATTCTTCCATTTCTACACTGATAGCAGTTCATACAGGGTATATTGGGGTCTACTATTACTATATCTTTGACCCTTAAGTCTTTTACGTTACTTCCTACTTCTACTATCTCTCCAACAAACTCATGTCCTCTTATTATGTTTGGCTTTCCTTTATTGATCCCCTTAAATACATGGACATCTGTCCCACATATACCACAGGCTATAACTTTAATAAGTATCTCATCTGCTTTTACTTTAGGTATCTCCTTATCTCCAAGAGTAAGCTTACCATTCTCATCAAGATATGCTGAAAGCATACGCACCTCCTACTTTATTATAAGACTTACAGTACCATTATAATCTATCAATTCTATTCCTCTATATCCCCATTCAACTCCTAAAACATATTTATCTGGGTTTATATACCCAAGTTTGAGATTCACCGCCGGTTGTAGTCTATATGTAAATTGTAAACTATCTAGGCCTATTTTAGAAAGGCACAGATTTAGACTTAAATCTTGGGATAGGTCAAATCTATAGCCTATATAGGGATTAAATTCTAAGGTTCCATCTTCAGTATATACTATAAGTTCCCCTTTTAGTATCATCTTATCCCACTGTTCTGCGGTTAGAGAAAGTGTTATCTCTGGTTTACTTTTCCATTTAACCTTTCCCTCACCTGTGTATTTCCAGAGCCCATTACGAATCTCCTTACTAACCATACTATAGGGAATTTCGTCATATCCAATCGTAAAGCTCAAAGATTTATCTAAAGAATATAGGGTATACTCTCCAAAGACTGACATACCTCTATCTATATAAGCTCTTACTCC
>JACIXS010000323.1 GCA_014360335.1 bacterium
AAGGCTTATAGAAAAAGCAAATAAATGGGTCAATTGGAGTTTAAACAGCCAGACAGAAGAGGGAAACTTTGGTCCTCAGGATAATCTCGACTGGTGGCCTAGAATGGTGATGCTTAAGGCTCTTATCCAATACTATGAAGCAATGAAGGATGATAGGGTTATAGAATTTATGAGAAGATACTTTATATACCAAAGAAGGCATATAGAAAAAAGACCTCTTGAAAATTGGGCTATGGCAAGAGGGGCAGAGAATATCTATTCTATCTATTGGCTGTACAATATTACAGGTGATGGATTTCTTTTAGACCTTGCTGAGATTATCTTTAAGCAGACGCTAGACTGGATAGACATATTTACCAATTTCCCTTATACAAGGCCTATAAAGTTTTACTATGACTGGAACAAGTTTAAAGATTTAAAGTTTCATGAGCTTATAAATTATCATTCACATCACGTTGTCAATGTGGCAATGGGGATAAAGTATCCCGCATTGTACTATCAGTTTACTGGAAAAGAGGAGCATAGAAGAGCCATAGGATTGGCGATAGATAATCTAACTAGATACCATGGTGTTGCTAATGGAATGTTTACAGGTGATGAACATCTAAGCGGAAGAAATCCATCCCAGGGGACAGAGTTATGTGCGGTTGTTGAGTATATGTTCTCATTGCAAAACGTTATAAAGGTCTCTGAGAAAAATGTAAGATATATTGACCTATTAGAAAAGGTAGCATACAATGCACTACCAGCTGCCTTTACCGAGGATATGTGTGCACATCAGTATGACCAACAGGTAAATCAGGTCCTTGTATCAATAGCAAAGAGGGATTGGTATAACAATAATGACGATTCAAATATCTTTGGATTGGAACCAAACTTTGGTTGTTGCACTGCAAATATGCATCAGGGCTGGCCTAAGTTTGTAAAGAACTTATGGTTTGCCACTTTAGATGGTGGGCTCTCTGCTATTGTCTATGCACCAAATACAGTCAATACAAAGATTAATGATGTGGATATAATGATAAAGGAAGAGACAGATTATCCGTTTAATGAAAACATTAGATTTACTATTAGCTGTCAGGAAAGGGTAGTATTTCCACTAAGGCTTAGGATACCTCTATGGTGTGATTCTCCGGAGATTAGAGTTAATGGAAGAGAGCTTTCTAATATTACTCGAGGGAAGTATTATAAGATTATCAGAGAGTGGAAAGATGGGGATACAATAGAGCTTAGATTACCTATGAGAATAAGGGCAAACTCTTGGTTTAATAATTCTATAAGTATCGAGAGGGGACCTTTAGTATTTGCTTTAAAAATAGAAGAAGAGCGTAGGAAGATAAAGGGAAACGACCCGTTTAATGATTGGGAGATATATCCTAAGAGCCCTTGGAACTATGCACTTGTATTAGATAGTGAAGATCCGGATGAGTCTTTCTCTGTGGAGGTAAGCGATGTCCCATTTCAGCCATTTAACTCCGCAAATCCTCCCGTTCTATTGAAGGGAAGGGCAAGAAAGATAGAAGAATGGAAACTAGAGAACAATTCTGCTGGCATATTGCCAGTTAGCCCAGTAGACACAGACAAAGATATAGAAGAGGTAGTATTAGTTCCTTATGGTTCTGCAAAACTCAGGATAGCTCAGTTTCCATATACTTTAAAATAGTTAATAAAAGTGTATATATCATTTATTTAATTTTCAAGGTACGTAGCCCATTTTAGGGCTTTTATAAGCGATTCTACATTTGCTTGTTACCTCGCCTACAACCCTTCTCCTTTTTTGATTCTAGAGGTTTTTTGGTCTCCTCATAATGGACAATACACAATGTAAAGAGATACTACAGAACTGAACACTTATTAATACCCCATAAGGGTATATCGGATGTTATAGCTTGTTTAGCAGAGACAGAATATAGAGACAATGTTATACTAAATTTTCTCTTATAAGAGTATCAGCATATAAGCTCCTATTA
>JACIXS010000324.1 GCA_014360335.1 bacterium
TTTACACTATGGGCTAGTATTGTACATACTACCCCATCTGCCCCTTCTAATGCTTCTGCCCTGTTTAGTGTAGCTTGTATCTTTGCAGGATAATTACCCGCTTTAATTATCTTTTCTACAGCTGTCTTAGCAAAATTTAATCTCTCCTCATCTATGTCCATCAACGCTAATGTTGCATCCTGAAATGCTGGAAAAGTGAGCAAATCTCTTACCAATGCCCTTGTAAAACCTAAGCTCCCAGCTCCTATAAATGTTATCTTTTTAGACATAGCAACTCCTCCTTTTGATAGATTTTATTTCTAAATTATTTTATCTCTTCTTTTTCTCCTTTTCTCTTCATACATCTTTTTATCTGCCTCTTCTAAAAGTGATCTCAAAGATAAAGGATTATCAGGCTGATATATCACTACCCCTATACTTATCGAAAGTTTATAGGGTAAATGTCTCTTCTTATTCCTAGATTCTATTCTATCATTTATCCTTTTTAATAATGTATTATAGTTGTTAGTCCCTGTCTCTAACCCCAAGAAGACAAACTCATCACCACCTATACGGGCTAATATATCA
>JACIXS010000325.1 GCA_014360335.1 bacterium
TCTTTGCTAATATAGAGGCGTTGCAGATGCCTATCTTCTGGCATGTAGCTGATCCAGAGGAGTTTTGGGAGAAGGATAAAATTCCTCCTATAGCTAAAGAGAGGGGATGGGACTATACAGACGGTACATATCCAGGAAAAGAGGAACTTTATAGGAGAGTAGCAAATATACTAGAAAGATTTCCTAAGCTAAAGATTGTCTTTGCCCATTTCTACTTTTTATCTGCAGATTTAGAAAGGGCTGAAAAACTATTAGAGAGCTTTCCTAATGTCAATCTAGATATTACCCCTGGCTCTGAGATGTACTATAACTTCTCAGCGTATCCTGATAAAACCAGAGAATTCTTTATAAAGTATCAGGACAGAATAGTATTTGGAGATGATACTGCAGTAACAAAGAACGGTATTGCAAAAGAACTTATAACTAATAGAATAAGATTTATGAGGGACTTCTTGGAGACAGACAAAGAATTCTCCGTAGGACCAACAGATAAAAACTTCTTAGCAAGACCAGATACTGTAAAGGGAATAAAGTTACCAGAGCCTGTATTAAAAAAGATATACAGATTAAATTTCTTAAGAATAGTAGGAGATAAACCTATAGAATTGAATATACCTCTAGCTAAAGAAGAATGCCATAGGATAGGGGA
>JACIXS010000326.1 GCA_014360335.1 bacterium
CTTCCTTTCTCAATAAGGGAGAATTTTCTCCAATACCAGCTGTAAAGACCAGAGCATCTAAACCATTCATAGCGGCAGTATAGGCTCCTATATACTTCTTTAAGCCATAACATAAAACATCCAGGGTTCTTTTTGCCTTTTTATTACCCTGGGCAAGTTGTTCTTCCAGGTCTCGCATATCACTTGATAATCCCTCTGACAAACCTATCAATCCACTTTTTTTATAGAGAATATTATTGATGTCCTTAATACCAAGATTCTCTCTTTCCATTATATAAGGAATAATAGCTGGGTCAAGGTCACCACAACGGGTACCCATAATCACACCAGAAACAGTTCCAAAACCAAGACTGGTATCAACCGATTTACCTTCTTTTACTGCAGTTATACTGGAACCATTACCGAGATGGCAGGTAATTATCTTCAAGTCTTTCAGTTCTTTCCCCAGCATTTCAGCGGCTTTTAGAGCTACATATTTATGAGAGGTACCATGAAAGCCATATCTTCTTATCCTATATCT
>JACIXS010000327.1 GCA_014360335.1 bacterium
CAGTGGTACGACTCCTGGAGTATAGCGGTGAAAAGATAGTAAATAAAAACAGTGGAGGTTTTTATGAAATATTTTTTAGTTTCTATCCTAATAACCTTACTCCTTATGCCAAGTACTCTTGTTTATTCAAACAAAATTGACATAGAGGATACTGCCAAAGGCTTTATAAGCCTACTGGTTCAAGAGAGATTTACCGAAGCTAGTAAAGTATTTACAGAGGAGCTAACCAAAGCTCTTCCAGAGAATACTTTAGCATCTATATGGAAAAGTCTAATCACTACTTTAGGTAAGTTTAACAGTATCCTGGATATAAAAACTACTGAGATTCAGGTCTATAAAGTAGTTATTGTAACCTGTGATTTCGAACTGGGTAGTTTGGGGATACAGATAACTTTCGATAGAGAATCAAAGATAGCAGGACTATACTTTCTACAGCCACAATTCAAAGCTACCTATAGATTACCTTCATATGTAGACCCAGATAGTTATGTAGAGGTAGAGCTTACTATAGAATCTCATAGTTATAAACTACCGGCAACTTTAACCTTACCTAGAATAGATAAGCCCTATCCTATAGTAGTCCTAGTCCATGGCTCTGGTCCCCACGACAGGGACGAAACTATAGGTCCTAATAAGCCATTTAAAGACATAGCCTTAGGTCTAGCCTCTAGAGGGGTAGCAGTCTTGAGGTATGAAAAGAGGACTAAACAGTATGGTGATAAGGCTCTAATCGAAGGTTTTACTGTAAACGAAGAGACGATAGAAGATGCTATCAGTGCAATAAGCTTAATCTATCAGAGAGACGATATAGATAAAGACAGGATATTTCTTCTAGGACACAGTCTAGGGGGTATGCTAGCTCCTAGGATAGTAGAGAGTACAGATAGATTAAAAGGCATAATTATATTAGCAGGAGCTATAAATGATTTATTAGAGCTTATACTTAAACAGGCAAGATATTTAGCGGATCTAGATGGTAGTATCTCTGAAGAAGAGAAAAAGCAGATAGAGGATATAGAAAGGCAGATAAATCTCATTAGGTCTGGAAAGATAGAAAAGAACGAATTTATCTTAGGGGCTCCGTGTTCGTACTGGCTAGATTTAATGAACTATAAGCCTTTAGAGATTCTTAAGAGTATAGATATACCAGCTCTAATTCTACATGGAGATAGAGACTTTCAAGTTCCCATTGAAGATTTCTATCTATGGAAGGAAGAATTAAAGGATAAAAATCAAATATCATTCAAGCTTTATAAAGGTTTAAATCACCTTTTCATATTTGGAGAGGGTAAATCAACTATGGAAGAATACTATAAGCCAGGAAATGTATCCCAAGAAGTAATTGAGGATATAGCCACTTGGATTTTGTCTATTCAGCCTTAAATATCTTACTTCCAAATATAAAAACAAGCATAAAGAAAGCTACAACCATAGCCATCGATATATTCAAGATAGAAGATATAGAGCCACTCTCTACTCCAGTTACTATCCTTATACTCCTGGCAACATAGCCAAGTGGAAGAAAGCTCCCGATTGTTCTTAGATATTTAGGTAGAAAATCTATAGGGAAATAGACGCCGGAGAAGAAAATCATAACTGTCATAAGTAAAGAACCCACATTTGATGCTACTTCTGGTTCAGTAAATATATTACTTATCAAGATACCAAAAGCCATCATTCCTAAGATGCTAGTACTGGCAGTAATAAGATACAGAAGCCAATTTATGTTAAATTGAAGCTTAAAAACTAGTTGTGAGAATATTAAAACCGCTGTAGCAGAAAAGAACGTAACAACGAACCTCCCCAGTATCATTCCAACGATAAATTGGTATCCTCTTATAGGTGTAACGTTGAATCTCTTTAGGACGCCTCTCTTTTTATAATAAGAGAAGATTGAGAGCATAGAAAATAGAGCACCATTAAAGATAGAAATAGAAACTATTCCAGGTATCATATATCCCAATTCAGTAGTGGCTACTCTCCCCGGGTCGATAGCATTTAGATTTAAATCTATTACCTTATCAATCTTTACCCTACTCTTTGTAAGACGGTCAGCTATAGTCTCACTCAACGTTCTGCTAAAAGGATTCCTCTGCATAGTAGTAAGGCTTAAGATAAGTTTCACCCTGTCATTCTCATAAAGCACGCCTGCATCCAGCTTACTGCTAAGGATATCTCGTCTAATATCAATAACACTATCAAATTTCTTAGCTTCTAAACCTTCTATACCGTTTACTACTCTATAAAGCTCTTCCTCAGAAGACAAAACCCCAACTAGTAGTTTATTATCCTCCCCCGATGATCCAGCGCCAAAGATAAAACCAAAGATAATAACAAAGATAAAGGGAAATATCAAAGTAAAGAAAAATGCCATTCTATCTCTATAGAAGACCTTAACTGTAGTAAGAAAGAGCTTCCATATTACCCTCATTTAAGCTTCCTCCAACTTAAATCTTTTAATAGTAAATAACAAACAGAATATAGTCCAAACTAAGGGAACAGTTATAGTAATATATAGTGGATACGGAGATTTTATTATGCCTAAAGCATCTCTTATACCAGAAGCTAAATAGGTAATTGGATTGATGAGGACAAGCCATCTTATAGCCCAAGGAACACCTGAGACAGGAAAGTATAACCCTCCCAAAAATTGTAAGGGGAAATTCAGTATTTGGCTGATAGCATTAGCACTAGATGTAGTCTTAGAGATAGAAGCTAAAAAGAAGCCCAGGGAAGAAAGGCAGAGTACTGTAAGTAAAGTATACCCTATAAATGGGGGAGACAGTGGATTAACGGTAGTCTTGAATACAAACTTTGCTAATAGGGAGATAAGGGTTATCTGCAATGCGATAAGATAAATCCTAGAGATTACATATGAGACAATGAATCTTGATTTAGGAAGCGAGGTGACCATTATCCTCTTTAATATTCCACTCTCTTTTAGCCACGTTAGATGTAAACCTATACCAAAGAGTCCTGTCATAAATACAACAAAGATAACTATTCCAGGATAGATAAAGTCTATGTAAGAAAACGTACTTCTAGTACCAATGAGTTCCGTTTCACTTTCAACCTCTTTTATATCATATCCAACCCTTTTAATAAATTCAAGCTCTAACTTCTGTAACACGTTCTTTACAGTAAGATATGCAGATTCTGAGGAGATATTATGCTTTAGGGAATATATGTTAATACTAGGGGGAGATGCGGTTATACCTAAATTATTTAGCATAATCCAGTTTAACATCTGGGCATCAAACCCTTCTGGGATTTCTACAATAAGGTCTATACCTTTCTTTTTAAGCCTCTCTATCTCATGATCCAGGTTCTTGTCTATATTCTTAAGTACCGAAAGACGAAATACCCTATGCTCTCCTTCACTAAGCTTCCTAAATACCTTCTCTATAATCTCTGAAAACATTCCATCCTGAGAAAGAAGAGTTAAGTTAAATGTTACCTCTTTAGGTTCATAGAGCGATGGAAAGATAAGCATTAATATTACTAGAAGAATAATGGGAAAGACTAAAAGCCAGAAGAAGTCAGACCTATCTCTTGCAGAAGACTTAAAAAAATAACTAGCCAACTTTATTGTTCTCATCATTCTTCCCTTAAAGACCTACCGGTAAGTGAGAGAAAGACATCCTCTAGATTCGGCTGTCTTATTACTACATCTTTTATCTGGAGGGAATTTTCTTTAGATAGTCTTAATAAAAGTTCTGTAGTAGAAAGTATATCATTAGTCTTTAATATAAGCCTTTTATGTTTACTATCGTAAACAGGATCTAAGTCAGCAGAGCTTAATTTTTCTAATATTACCGAGTTAGCCTCAACTTCTATCTCTATGAGACTCTCTTTTTCTAGGCTTCTAATTAGGCTCTGAGGGTCTCCCTCCTTTATTATTTTCCCATGGTCCATTATACAAACCCAATCAGAGAGGATCTCTGCCTCTTCCATATAGTGTGTTGTAAGGATTATAGTTTTACCCTTTCTCTTTAACTCAAGGAGTATATCCCAAGTATTTCTACGAGCCTGTGGATCGAGCCCTGTTGTTGGTTCATCTAGAAAGAGTATCAAAGGGTCATTAATCATTGCTAGTCCAATAATGAGTCTCTGTCTTTGGCCACCAGAGAGGTCCTTTATATAGGCATTAGCTTTATCCTCCAGTGATATCATCCTTAAGACATCACCAATATCCAGAGACCTTGGGAAAATACTTTTAAACATATCTAGGGTCTCTCTGACAGTAAGATAAGGGATGAGATTAGTTTCTTGAAGAGAGACACCTATATACTCTTTCTGTTTATTCCCTACTTTAGATATCTCTTCTCCCATAAAGATAATCTTTCCGTCGTCTGGAATCCTTAACCCTTCTATAATCTCTATAGTAGTGGTCTTCCCTGCCCCATTGGGACCTAAAAGGGTAAAGATAGACCCTTGTTTTACTTTAAAACTTACACCATCAACAGCCTTGACAGGCCCGTAATACTTTTTTAGATTCTCTACTTCAAGAATAAAATTAGCCACCTGTCTCCTCTTTCTCCTTTAGAAGACCCTCAGCTATCTTCCTTATAGTTTCACCATCTGCCTTTCCTTTTAAGTCCTTCATTGCTTCTTTCATCACCTTACCAAAATCCTTCATATTAACCGCACCTATATTTTCAATAATCTTTACTAAAATAGCCCTAATTTCCTCTTCAGAAAGTTGTTCTGGAAGATATTCTTGAAGAATCTTTAGTTCTAGAGATTCCTTCTCTACAAGCTCCTGTCTTCCTCCCTGTTTGTAAAGTTCTATAGACTCTTTTCTCTTCTTTATTTCTTGCTTTATCAGGTCTATAATATCATTATCCTCCAAGGTCTTACCTTTACCCTTGGCTTCTATCTCCTTATATTTGATATTAGACTTAAGTAAGTTCAAGACACTCTCCCTTAAGGTATCATGATTCTTCTTCGCTTCGATGTAGTCTTTGTTTATCCTTTCTAGAAGCATAAGAACCCTCCTATTATCCTAGAATTAACTATCATTATAGTAGATTTTAATAAACAATACAACGCAATTGCCTTCTACCTTAATCCTCTTAACCTAAGGTCTGTTAGAACCGCCTCTTTCTCTAACCTCATATGCTCTTTACAGTAGAACTCTACATTCTGTATATTTCGCTTCTCTAGATTTTGAAGTATTTTTTTATGTTCCTGTAGCGAACTTTCAAGTCTTCCAGGCAGAGTATTTACTATTGGTAAAACTAATCTAAGTTGCCCCTCTAGCATAGAGAGATAATATATAACTCGCTTATCATCTGTTAATTCCCTCAAGATTAGATGAAAGGCTCTATCCGTCTCTTCGTATCCTAGAAAATCGTTAGTCTTAGCATATCTTTCAGAATCAGCTAAAATATTATTCAACTTTATGATGCTAGCGTCATCTATCTTCTCAGCTAATCTTCTGCCACACAAACCCTCTAAAACCTCTCTAAGAGAATAGATTTCTTCTACATCCTTTAGGGTTATCGTAGAAACAAAGGCTCCACGTCTAGGAATATTCTCCACTAAGCCTTCCTTTTCAAGTGCTATAAGGGCCTCTTTTATAGGAGTTGGACTTACATTGAACCTCTTCGTTAGGTCTTCCACTGTGAGTTTCATTCCACTCTGCAATTCTCTACTAAGGATAGCCTGCTTTAATCTGTCATAAACGGTTAACCTAAGGTCTAGGAGTCCCCTTTCCATCTGTTACCTCCTCTATTTACATTATAATACTTAATTGACTAAAAGGTAAGATTTTTAATTTATTAAATTAAAAAATTAATCAAATATTACATTAAATTGAAAATCATATTATTTATCTACCCTAAATGACCGACTCTGCTACTCTATCCACTACAAATGGATTAAATGGGCTTGGTACTATAATGCCTCTTTCGAGCTCTTTCTCTGTGACTATCTCCGCTATCGCCTTAGATGCTTTTATCTTTATCTCGCTATCCACTTTTCTTCTAGATTTGAGCAGTCCTTTTATCAGACCTGGAAAGACCAAAAGATTATTTATCTGGTTAGGATAGTCTGACCTACCAGTAGCAACAACCTTAGCCCCGGCAGATAATGCCTCTTCGTAATCTATCTCAGGTATAGGGTTTGCCATAGCAAAAACAATCGGATTAGATGCCATACTTCTTATCATCTCTTTAGAAACGATACCCGGAGCGGATAGTCCTATAAATATATCTGCTCCTCTCATTGCAGTCTCTAATCCTCCTGATAGCTTTTCAGGATTAGTTATCTGAGCTAACTTTAGTTTATCTTCATTAAGGTCGCTTCTATCTTCATTTATAATGCCCTTACTGTCGCAGACTACTATATATTTAAAACCGAAATCTAATAAAAGATAAGTTACCGCTGTCCCAGCAGCCCCTGCTCCGGATATAACCACTTTCAGATTCTCCTTGTCTTTTCCTACTATCTTTAATGCATTTACCAATCCTGCAAGGACAGCAATTGCTGTTCCGTGCTGGTCATCATGAAAGAATGGTATATCCAACCTTTCACTTAAAGCCTCTTCTACTCTAAAACATTCAGGTGCCTTTATATCCTCAAGAAGAATAAGTCCAAATGTTGGGGCTATGGAATACACTATCTCTACTACGTCTTCCCAGGATTTAGTTCTTATACATATGGGGACTGCATTTACCCCAGCAAACTTCTTTATAAGGAGAGCCTTTCCCTCCATAACAGGAAGGGCCGATTCTGGTCCTACATTTCCCAACCCTAGGACTGCACTTCCATCACTCACTACTGCAACTGTGTTACTCTTCCAAGTATAATCATATACACTATCTTTATCCTTAGCTATCTCTTGAGATACAAACCCTACCCCTGGCGTATATATTAGACTCAGGTCCTTTCTATCTATCACATCCACCTTAGGCTCAACAGACAACTTCCCCTTTAAATATCTGTGCAATTCTATGGCAGATTCTCTACTCAATGCGGTCCTCCAATGTTAGAGAAAAATCTAAAGCCTTTGTAGAATGTGTAATGGCACCGATAGATATAAAATCAATAGGTAAACCCACAAGCTGTTCTATGTTGTCACTATTTATACCACCTGAGACTTCAATCTGAGCTCTGCCATTTATTATCTTAATAGCCTCTCTAATCTCATCGATACTCATATTATCAAGTAATATTATATCTGCCCCACCTTCTAATGCCTCCCTCACATCTTCTAATGTAGCAGTTTCTATTTCTATCTTCATATAATGGGGAGCATTCCTCTTGGCTATCTCTAGGGCTTTCCTTACCCCCCCTACAGCTATTATATGATTATCTTTAATTAGTATACCATCGTAAAGTCCAAATCTGTGATTCTTTCCTCCACCTACCCTTACCGCATACTTCTCTAAGAGCCTTAAACCAGGCAAGGTCTTTCTTGTATCAAGAATCTTTACCGACGGGGGAAGTAGTTTAACAAATTTATTAGTAGCGGTAGCTATTCCAGAAAGATGGGAGAGAAAGTTAAGAGCAACCCTTTCCCCTTTCAAGATACTCTTCACTTTTCCCTCTATAAATATAACCTTTTCTCCAGAGAATACTTCTTCTCCATCAGATTTCAAGAATCTTAATACTAAGGTATCATCGATACTCCTAAAGACCTCTCTTACTACTTCACACCCACAAAGTATACCATTCTCCTTTGCTTTTATATAAGCCTTACCCTTAAGCCCCTCATCTATAATAATATCTGTAGTTATATCCCCAATCCCTATATCTTCCTCTAGAGCCAGTGATACTATCTTAGATATACTATTCATACTCATCCTTTCTTCTTTATAATATGTTTCTGCCAGTATATATCATCCCTATAGGGATAGTCTACCCTAAAGTGTGCACCCCTACTCTCCTTTCTCTCTAGTGCACTCTCAGCTATCAATCTTGATAAAAGCAACATATTCTTAGTCTCAACATCCTGAAAGTTATTAACTGGCATATCTATTACTTCCTGTTGCATCCTTTCTAATTCTTCCAATAAAACCTTTAAGCCACTTTCCTCTCTTCTAATCCCACAGTATTTCCACATAAGATGTTGCATCTTAGACCTAAACTTTTTTAAGAGTTCTTCTTTATATATCTTCTTCTCTCTAACTTCTATATCTAGAACATCTACATCCCCATTGTTAAATACATAGTTAGAAACTTCTTGAGCTATAATTTTACCAAAAACTAAACCTTCTAGCAAAGAGTTACTTGCCATCCTATTTGCACCATGTATACCAGTCCCAGCACACTCTCCACAGGCATAAAGCCCTTTTATACAGGTCTCACCTTTGAGATTAGTCCTTATACCTCCCATCATATAATGAGCCCCTGGAGCTACAGGAATATAATCCTTAGTTATATCTATACCATACTTAAGACATTCACGGTATATCATAGGAAAATGGGACAGGATAAACTCCTTTGAAAGATGAGTTATATCTAGATAGACATAATCAGAGTTTGTCCTCTCCATCTCCTCGGTGATTATTCTTGATACAACATCCCTAGGTGCAAGTTCTCCCATCTCATGATATTTAGGGACAAATCTCTCACCATAGACATTCCTTAAAATTCCTCCTTCTCCCCGAATTGACTCTGTAATCAAAAGTGAAGGGGCAGAAGGATGTTTTAGGACAGTTGGGTGAAATTGAACAAACTCCATATCACATAGTTCTGCTCCAGAGTTATAAGCAACAGCTAACCCATCGCCGCAGGCTACACTAGGATTAGTTGTAAATGGATATATCTGTCCTATACCTCCAGTAGCTAGGACTACCGCCTTAGAGAATAATGGGTAAATCAGCTCAGATCTTTTATCCCAGACTAAGACACCTTTACATATATTGTCTTCTACGATTAATTCCAAAACCATAGTCTGGTCTCTAACGGGAACTTCTCTCTCCAGGATACGCCTTACTAATACTTCCATAATAGCTTTTCCGGTGGAATCTCCTCTGCTGTGTAAGACCCTCCTTCTAGAATGAGCACCCTCCCTTCCTAGGTCCAACCTACCAGTCTCATCTCTATCAAACTCTACACCTAGTTTAATAAGTTCCTCAACTATGCTGGGAGCACTGTATACTAATATCTTCACCGCTTCTGGATTACATAGCCCATCTCCAGCCCTTATAGTGTCTTGGAAATGAATATCAGGGCTATCGTCTTCTCCTATGGCAGCAGCTATACCCCCTTGAGCATTGTAAGAGTTACTCTCTTTTATATCACCCTTAGTTATTATAAGAGTCTTGCTCTTTTCACTTACATTTAAAGCGGTATATAATCCAGCAATACCGCTTCCTACAATTATGACATCCCAAACATTATTCAATCCAAACATTTGACGCTCCAAATATAGTTTGTAATTCTCCCAAAAGTCTTCCAGATTCCTTTACTTTAAACTCACTACCAAGAGCTATCTTACAGATTTCTACATCGTTAACAAGATGAACTATAACAGGGAGGTCTCCAGGATATTCAGATAGAACATTCTTTAGCCTAAATAGAACAGAATCATCGCATCTCTCTTCCTTTATGTTTATATGTAGACTTCTAATCTTATTGTTGTATAAAGACTTCCCTAGGAGGTATACCCTATCAGCTATGACCTTTACATCCTCTTCCTTTTTGTCGACCTTGCCTTCTACTATAAATATATTTGTAGAATTCTCTATATCTTTTTTTATCTCTTTAAATGTCTTGGGAAAAACAACAACCTCTATACTACCCGAAAGGTCCTCTATCTGCAGAAATCCCATCTTACCATTTTTGGTATCTATAAGTTTTATTCCAGAGACTACACCTCCTATGGTGACCAAGGACTCATCCTCTAGCTCCTCTATATCTTCTATGTTATGAGATACCCTCTCTTTCAGCTCTTCTGTATAGTGTAATAGAGGATTATCGGATATATATAGGCCTATAAGGTCTTTCTCCATAGCTAAGATCTTCTCTATCGGAAATTCCTCTACGGTAGGGATAGATTCAACTCTAAACTCTTCTGCTTCAAAAAGATTCTTTCTCCTTTTATCCTTAGTCTTTTTCTCCTGATACTGTTCAAATATAGCTAAAAGTTCAGCCCTGCTTCTACCTAGAGAGTCAAATGCCCCTGCCTTTATGAGACTCTCAATAACCTTCTTATTAATCTTTTTCGTATCTATCCTATTAAGAAAATCTTCTAGACTCTTAAATTTACCACCTTTTTGTCTTATCTCTAGGATTGCTTCTACCGCTCCCTCTCCCACATTCTTTATTGCTGCCAACCCGAATCTTATGCTGTTTCCTACAGGTGTAAAATGGATATTACTTTCGTTTATATCTGGTGGTAGTATCTTTATACCCATCCTCCGTGCTTCTTGGATATACTTAGCCACTTTACTTGTATTTCCTTCCACGCTCATAAGAAGCGCAGTCATATAAGCTAGGGGATAATGGGCTTTCAAATATGCGGACTGATACGCCAGTAAACCATAGGCCACGGTATGAGACTTGTTAAATCCATAACCGGCAAAATACTCCATAAGGTCAAATACATGATTAGCTATCTCCTCAGGGATACCTCTCTCCAATGCTCCATTTAGGAACCTACTCCTCTGTTGAGCCAAGACTTCTGGTAACTTTTTACCCATAGCCCTTCTAAGTAGGTCCGCTTCTCCTAAGGTAAAACCTGCCATTACATTTGCTATCTGCATTACCTGTTCCTGATAGACTATTACTCCATAGGTGTCCTTAAGGATAGGCTCTAACAAAGGATGGGGATACTCTATAGGTTCTTCACCTCTCTTACGCCTTACGAAGTCACTAACCATACCACTTCCTAATGGACCAGGTCGATATAGAGCAAGGACAGAGCTTATATCCTCAAAACACTCTGGCTTCATATCCCTTAATAGGTTCCTCATACCAGAACTCTCAAGCTGAAATACTCCAATGGTTTCTCCTTCCTGTAGTAATCTATAAGTCTCTCTATCATCTATAGGGATATTGTTAAGGTCTATCTCTTCTCCTGTAGTATCTTTAATAATCCTTACGGTATTCTCCAAAAGGGTAAGGGTCCTTAAACCGAGGAAATCCATCTTTAATAATCCCAGTTCTTCCAGATCTCCCATCTCGAATTGGGTTATTACATCACCCTCTGGACCTCTCTGTAAAGGAACCAAGTCCATAAGTGGAAACTTAGAGATAACTACCCCAGCTGCATGGGTAGAGGCGTGTCTTGGCATTCCTTCTAATATCTTAGCAAAGTTAAGAACATTTCTAGCCCACTCTTCTCTTTCATAGACCTCTCTCAACTCAATAGAAGACTCTAATGCCTCAGAGATAGAACTTCCAAAAGGAATAAGCTTAGCTAACCTATCAACGTCAGAGTATGGTATATTCAATACTCGTCCGACATCTCTAACCGCTCCTCTAGCTGCCATAGTTCCAAAGGTGATAATCTGACATACCTTATCTGAACCATACTTCTCTGTAACATACCTTATAATCTCTTGTCTCTTCTCATCAGCAAAGTCTATGTCTATATCTGGCATACTTATCCTCTCAGGATTTAAGAATCTCTCAAACAGAAGCCCCATACTTAAAGGCTCAACATCTGTTATCCCTAAACAGTAAGAAACCATGCTACCAGCAGCGCTACCCCTACCTGGTCCTACCATAATATTATGAGTCTTTGCAAAATGGACAACATCCCACACTATAAGGAAGTATCCAGGGAAACCCATCATCTCTATAACAGACAGTTCCTTTTCAAGTCTCTCTTTTGCTTCCCTAGAAGGATTATCTCCGTATCTTCTCCTAAAGCCGTCTTCTACTAGCTTCCTAAAGTAGCTAACGATGGTTTCGCCTTCAGGGACAGGATAATCAGGTATATGATACTTCCCAAACGTCAATTCTATATTGCACCTATCTGCTATCTCTAAGGTATTTTCTAATGCCTCAGGGACATCCTGAAAGATCCTCTCCAATTCTTCTCTGGTCTTAAGATAAAACTCGTCAGTAGGAAATCTCATCTTATCAGGGTCATCTATCTTCTTATTGGTCTGAACTCCCAAAAGGATATCATGATATAGGGCATCTTCCTTCTTAAGATAATGGACATCATTTGTAACTACAAGAGGAATATTCATCTCCTTAGCTAGTTTCTTCATTACTTCGTTAACCCTTGCCTCTTCCTCCATACCATGATATTGGAGTTCTAGATAAAATCTATCCTTAAAAACGTTTCTATACCAATCTATAACAGACTTAGCTTCCTTTATATCACCTTTAAGTATAAGCTTAGATATCTCTCCCTGTATACAGGAAGAGAGAGCTATTATTCCTTCGTTATACTTTTCAAGGAGAGATCTGTCTGCTCTAGGTTTATAGTAAAAACCATCAAGGTAGGCAATACTAACTATCCTAGTAAGGTTTTTATATCCTCTTTCATCCATCGCAAGAAGAACCAGATGATGATTCTCTTCCTGCGGATTCTTCTCACTCATACGGCCAGGAGATACATAAACTTCACAACCGACTATAGGTTTTATACCTTTCGACTTAGTAGCTTTATAGAACTTTATTACGCCATACATATTACCATGGTCGGTAATAGCACAGGCTGGCGCTTCTAGTCTTTCCAACTCTTCAACTAGGTCATCTATCCTACATGCTCCATCTAGCAAACTATACTCAGAGTGTAGATGGAGATGAACGAAATTCATATTATTACCTCCTCTCTAAAACAGCCACATACTCTATGTGGGCAGTTTGAGGAAAGAGATCAAACCCTCTTAATTTCTTTAATCTGAAATTACCGCTCTCTAATATCTTTATATCCCTAGCCAAAGTGCTAGGATTACAGGATATGTATAGGATCATTCCTATATCTATCTGAGAAAGAAATGATGAAAATTCCTTATCTAATCCTTTTCTAGGAGGGTCAACTAAAAGATAATCAAAAGTCTCACCTTTTAAGATCTTCCTTACTTCAAACTCCGTCTTACCTATCCTTATCCTTACATTCGAAATCCTATTGATCTTCACATTATCTATAGCATCTTTTACCGCTATCGGATTCTCCTCTATACTATATCCATATCTGGAAGACCTAGAAAGGGGCAGGCTGAATGTTCCAACCCCCGCATAACCATCTACAAATACTCCTCCTTTGTAAGGAGTAATAGTCTCCACTATATAATCTATAATAGTCTTTAAGAGTTGAACATTCACCTGAAAGAAGGATCCTGGAGAGACCATAAAGATGGTATCATTTAACCTCTGTTCTAGTTTTTCCTCCCCTTCTATAAGATAGAATCTATCTCCAAGGATAACATTACCCTGTAAGTTATTTATATTCTCGTAGACACTTATTACCTCGGGGAAGGTCTTGATTAGTTCTCTTGCTATCTCTTTACTATTCTTTAACCTATCTCTTACTACAAATGTTACCATAATATCTCCAGATGTTCCCTGTCTTATATAAAGATATCTAAGGTCAAATTTACCCTTACGGACTCTGTCCTTTGTCCATTGGAGTATATCTACAAAGACTGGAGGGTGTAGTGGGCACTCTACAAGGTCTACTATCTCATGTGTCCCCTTTTTATAAAAACCTCCCAATACTTTTCCCTTTTCTCTAGCTATAGGGAACTGAGCTTTATTCCTGTAGTACCATGGGTTATAAGACCTTACCGGGCCTTCGCCATTTACTTCTCTACCTAGGATACGAGATATTACTTCTAAGGATGCTAACCTCTTTAGCTTTAACTGATACTCATAACTAGTGTGCTGAAAACTACATCCTCCACACTGGTAGTAATGCTTACATCTAGGAGCTATCCTCTCTTTTGAAGGTTCTATAACATCTACTAGAGAACCAATAATGTAATCCTTCTTTACCTCTCTCACTAATAACTTCACCTTTTCTCCAGGGAGAGCATAATCAACCATTACTACCTGACCATTATAATGGCCTAACCCTTTACCCTCCCATATAACCTTTTCTATCTCCAAAGTTATCTTATCTCCTAATTTCATCCTGTATAATCCCTTATAAACTTAGCTATCCTAGGAATTGCTCGTCTCTCACCCATCCTTAACTTTCCTATCTCTCCTCTTCTTCTTAACTCATCGGGATTAGATAGGAGACTATTTATAAGCTCACTTGCAGAATCTCTATCGGTCAAAATAAGTGCCTCATCGAGTAAACGTTTCTGCTCGATAATAAATTTCTTATTAAACTGTATCCCCTCTATAGAGAAGCTGACAACTGGTTTACCTAAACCTGCAGACTGTTCATTACCGCTTCCAGAAAGTCCTATCACTAATATACTAGATGAGACCATCTCTGAAAAGATTCCCCTGCCTATATATACCTTGAAAGGTCTTTCTATCTTATATCCATAGTCCCATGATAGTAAACCATAGCCCTTTTCTTTTAGTGATTCTAAAATAAATGGTTCGGAATTGGCATTTATAGGGACATAGTATCTAAATGGTCTATTTATTTTCTCTACTACTTCAAGGAGAAATAAAAGATTATTCCCACAGTCCCTTCTAGTTCCTGGGAGTAAGGTTATACCCTCCTCTAATAAAAACTTTGGCTCATCTACACAGTCCATAAGGGGATTACCTAGATAACTAACATTATACAAGCCCTTACTTCTCAAAAACTCTTCTGTTTTCTTATCTCTTGTAAATATCCAAGAGCTGAGTCGTCTAACAATACTTAATTCTAAATTACTAAAGCCATTTACCCATGCAGAGTGACCTTGATCGGTAGAGACAAAAAAGACCTTTCTATGAGTTCCTAGATAAGTAAATATAAGATTGAATGGATCCCCTATAGATACAACAGTATCAGGCTTTATCCTTTTAAGAGTCCTATACATATGCATAAGGTCTTTAAACAATCCGCTCTTTACGTCTTCCTTAAAAAGGGAAGGTCCAACCCTAAAACCAAAACCTCCACTAGGTAGAATGGAACCTCTAGATAGAACCGGAAAATCGTAGCCTTTAAATCTATTCCCCTCTCCTACCATAGGGAATAAGGCTATCTCTTTAGTAGGGTAATACATACTTAAGGAGAGTGCCAGCTTCAACGCTATATCATCTTCACAGTATCCGTTACTAACGATTAATATTCTTACCCCAATGCCTTCTTTAGTAAATCATTTACAAGTTTAGGATTGGCTTTACCCCTAGTCAGCTTCATTACCTGCCCCACAAGGAACATAAAAGACTTCTCTTTTCCCTTTTTATATTCTTCAACTACACTAGCATTTTCCTTTAAGACCTGCTCTATAACAGAGGTTAACTGAGAGACATCAGTAATCTGTACTAAGTTCTTCTCTTCTATTATCTTTCTAGGAGAGGAACCTTTATCTATAAGTTCTGGAAGTATCTCTTTAGCTATCCTTCCACTTATCCTTCCCTCATCTATAAGGGTAAGAAGCTCTGTCATAAGTTGGGGAGTGATTAGGGTCTGAGTTATTACCTTGTTCCTATCCTTGAGTTCTTTAGTAACATCAACCAATAACCAATTGGCAACATTTTTGGGATTACTGTAAAGCTTTATCGTTTCATCAAAGAAGATAGACAGCTCAAGGTCATGGGCTAACAGTTTCGCTTCATAAGGTGTCAGTCCTAGATTCTTGTATCGCTCATACTTTTCTTCTGGTAGCTCTGGTATCTGAGCCCTCAACCTTTCTATCCACTCATCATCTATCTCTAGTGGAACGAGGTCAGGCTCCGGGAAGTACCTATAGTCATGCGCCTCCTCTTTGCTTCTCATACCTACAGTTCTCTCATTTTTCTCGTCCCAATGTCTAGTCTCTTGTATGACCTCTTTACCTTTAGAGACGATATCTATCTGTCTCTCTATCTCATACTGTAAGGCTCTTTCAACTGCTCTAAATGAGTTTATATTCTTCAACTCAGTCTTAGTCCCTAGCTTTTCAGAACCTTTTGGTCTTATTGATACGTTAGCTTCGCATCTCATACTACCTTCTTCCATCTTACCATCACATACACCAAGGAAGACAAGTATATCCCTTATATTTGTAAGATACTCTTTAGCCTCTTCAGGACTCGATATGTCTGGCTCTGAAACTATCTCAAGGAGAGGAACCCCACTTCTGTTAAAGTCTATAAAGGACATATCAGAGCCAGTAATACGTCCCCCACTATGTATCAATTTACCTGTATCCTCCTCAAGATGAACCCTTCTTATCCTTATTCGCTTTCTTCCATTAGATGTTTCTATCTCTAGGTATCCCTGTATCCCTATAGGGGTATCATACTGTGAGATCTGATAATTTTTTGGTAGATCAGGGTAAAAGTAGTTCTTACGGTGAAATATGGCATTTCTATTTACTTTACAGTTAAGTGCCAATGCGGTAAGGATAGCATACTCTACAGCCCTTTTGTTTAATACTGGCAAAGCCCCTGGTAAACCCAAACATACAGGACAGGTTAAAGTATTAGGAGGGGCTCCAAACTGGACAGGGCAACTACAAAAAACCTTAGACTTAGTTAGAAGTTCTGCATGGATTTCAATCCCTATATTAACCTCATACTCCATAGGAATTCCCTCCCAATTGAGGTCTCTTTTTATGAAAAGGTGTAGCTTGTTCAAAGCCATATGCTACCTCAAAGAGCTTTGATTCGCTAAATGTAGGTCCTATAATCTGCAAGCCAACGGGTAGATTACCAACAAAACCACAAGGGATAGATATCGCTGGTAATCCTGCTAGATTAATCGGAATCGTACATATATCTGATAGATACATCTCTAAAGGATTCTCAACCTTCTCACCTAGTTTAAATGGTAGAATCGGAGAGGTAGGAGAGATAAGGACATCAAAATTTTCAAAAGCCTTTTTAAAATCACCCGCTATTAGATTTCTAAACTTTAAAGCTTTTAGATAGAAAGCCTCGTAGTATCCTGCACTCAAGACATATGTTCCTAGCATTATTCTTCTCTTTACCTCAGGACCAAATCCTTCTCCTCTCGTGTTACTCATCATCTCTTCTGCAGTCTTCCCGCTAGCCCTAAAGCCATACCTTACTCCATCAAACCTAGCCAGGTTAGAGCTTGCCTCTGCAGGAGCGAGTATATAGTAAGTAGGGACGGAATAACTTATATGCGGAAGTGACACCTCTTCAACAATAGCCCCTAGGTCCTGAAAGGTTTTTATCGCATCTCTTATACATTTCTCAACTGAAGGGTCTACACCTTCCGCTAGAAGCTCCTTAATTAGACCTATCTTCATACCCTTTATATCTCCAGTAAGAGGAGAATATCTATAAGGTTCCACATTGAGAGAGGTAGAATCATTAGGGTCGTGTCCACTTATAAAGCTATACAACAATGCACAATCAGTTACATCTTTTGTAATTGGGCCTATCTGATCTAGAGAAGAGGCAAAGGCAACTAGACCATACCTAGATACAGTGCCATAGGTAGGCTTTAACCCTACAACTCCACAGAAAGATGCAGGCTGTCTAATAGAACCACCAGTATCAGAACCTAAAGCCCATATAGCTGATCCAACCGCTACACTAGCAGCCGAGCCTCCACTAGAGCCTCCTGGAACCCTTTCCAAATCCCAAGGATTTCTAGTTGGGCCAAAGGCAGAATTCTCTGTAGAAGACCCCATAGCAAACTCATCCAGGTTAGTCTTACCAATAATGTTAAAGGCCTTTTCATTTAATCTTTCTATTACAGTAGCGTTGTATGGAGCTATAAAATTTGAAAGTATCTTTGATGCACAGGTATTAGGTAGGCCCTTCACTAGTATATTATCCTTTATGGCTATAGGGATTGCCGAGTATGGGGCATCTTCTCTTACAGAATTAATGACCTCTTCAGGGTCTCTAATACTAAGATAAGCTTTGATCAAAGGCTCATACTTTTCTATCCTATCTATACAACTTTTCACTACATCTTGTGGAGAAATTTCCTTCTTAGATATGAGGTCTAAAAGTTCATGAGCAGAAAGGTCAGCTAGTTCCATCCTATTCTTCACCTCCTAGTATAGGAGGTATAACGAAAAAACCACCTTCTCTTAAAGGAGCATTGCTCAAAGCCTCTTCCAGTGAAAAGTTATTCTTAGGAATATCCTCTCTTAATACATTAGTTACCGGCAAGACATGATACATCGGAGGAACGTTGGATGTGTCGATCTCATCCAATTTAGCAGCATAGTTCAACACATCATTTAACTGATTCCTATACATCTCCCTTTCCTTATCAGTAAG
>JACIXS010000033.1 GCA_014360335.1 bacterium
AAGCTAGTCTTCCCTTTCTCCCTTAGGGTCTATGTGGACAGATATATTTGATTCTTTTAACTTCTTTTTTAGTCTATCCTGAACCTCTAGGGCTATTCTATGTGCCTCTTTTGCAGAGAGTGTATCTTCTATCTCTATGTGGAGAGAAATAGCCTTACTACTCTGATAATCGTGAACAAGGATATCGTGAAGGTCTAAAACACCCGGAACAGATAAGGTTACATTCCTTATATACTCTAGTAGTCTCTCATCAGGAGCTTTCCCTAATAGGAAATCGACAGAGGATTTTATCAATTCTATGCCTACTGCTCCTAAAAGAATAACTATAAATAACCCTAAGATTCCATCTATGCGAAATATGTTAAACTTAATAAATATAAATCCTATCCCTACCAATAGGGATGCTATAGCATCACTTCTATGATGCCACGCATCTGCTATAAGGGTAGAGGAGTTAATCCTCTTTCCCAAGAATATAGAGAACCTTGCCATCCATTCCTTGATTAGTGCGGAGATAAACATAAACACTACTACAACAGCATTAAAATCTACCTTTGGCGGACTAATTATTCTCTCTATAGATGCTTTTCCCAACTCATAAGCTACCCATAGGAGCATAAATGCTATTATTAGTGTGGATATCTGCTCGATTCTACCATGTCCAAATGGGTGTTTCTCATCCGCAGGTTTACTCCCAAACTTAAAACCGAAAAGAACTACTATCGAGGTCAAGACATCGGAAAGAGAATGAAAACCTTCAGCTATTAGGGCTATACTATTAAGTGCCAAGCCAAAGAGAAATTTAACAAGGAATAGCAAAATATTACCAATGATACTTACCCAAGCCTCCAGATACCCAAAATCTTCCCTACTTCTACCCTTACGAGAAAAGAACCTTTCTATAAGCCAGGCATTAAAACTCAAAATATATCCCTCCTTCTAAGAATGAATTATTGGGAAGTCCTGCAGTGAGGATACTGCTGCTCCAGAAAGGAGCCCGGCTTTGCCTGTTCTTCCCCCAATTAGGATTTTAATCCGTACTCGCTAGCTGTCAAGTATCTATAAATTTACAAACTCAGGCTTTCTCCTATTAAATACAGCTAACTTTCTAAACCCGAGGTTCTTTACTAGATTACAGGCATCTCTAATAAATTTCCCCGCATCTTCAGGTAGATGTGCATCTGACCCAAAAGTAATTGGTACATCATACTTAGAAATGACTTCCAAAAATTTAGGAGAAGGATATATCTCCTTAACAGGCCTCCTTAAACCTGAGGTGTTTATCTCTAAAATTATTCCTGAATTAGCTATCACCTTAGCAACATCTTCATATATCTCTTTTATATTTTCCGGTAATGGCACACCCCAAAGTTTTATCAGGTCTAGATGAGCTATAATATCAAAAAGCCTACTATTGATAGCCATCTTAACCCTATCAAAATAGTCCATAAAAATCTCCTCTAGGTCATTACTCCACCTAGGGTCATTTGGGTCTATATCAAAACCAAACCCGCTTCTAAGCCAGTGGACTGAGCCTAACACATAGTCAAAAACATCATACTTCTCTAGGAAATCTCTAATCTCGTCCTCTTTCTCAGGAAAATAATCCATCTCTATGCCTATCTTTACATTATAGATGTTCTTTAACTCCTCCATAAAGTCTATGTATTTTTCTAATGAGCTATCACACCATTTCTCTGTATAGGGAAGATGTTTATAGATATATCTAGCTTCTACAAACCTATGGGCATGCTCGCTTACCCCAACCTCTTCTATACCATTCTCTAATTCACTGTTATAAAACTTTTTCCACCATTCCTTTGTAAATTCTCCTTTTTCTAGATGCATATGATAGTCTAGTAACAATTTTCTTCCTCCATTCCTTACAAAAATTTATGGCGGAGAGGGTGGGATTCGAACCCACGGGGTATCTCTACCCGCTCGCTTTCGAGGCGAGTGCTTTAATCCACTCAGCCACCTCTCCACCAAGCTATTGTTCTTCTATAAAATCTACAGCCCTAATCTTGAGTTTACCCTCTGCTAGCTCCTTTATAGCTATACTTATCGGATTCAACTTTCTCGTAAGGAGCGTTGCTGTGTCATGTATCTCTTCTGCACGCTTTGTTACAGCAAGAGTTACTATATATCTATTAGCTGTTATCCTTAATACCTTATCAAGGTCTGATATCTCCAAAGTATTCAACCTCCTTTAGTACTCTTGGTATAAGTTTCCTTTCTAATATACGTAATATCCTAGTGCTAAGAAAATCTCTTTCAGTTAACGGCTTAACCAGTATACATCGAATCCCAACCATATTACTACCAAAGACATCCATAAATAGCTGGTCTCCTATGGAAACTATCTCTTCTCTTCTTAATCCAAGTACCTTCATAGCTCTGAAGAAATTAAATGGTAAAGGCTTAAAAGCATTTGTTATCACAGGTAAATCCAACTCTCTACCAATAGACATCGCCCTAGCTCTATTATCCGTATTAGACAAAAGACAACACTTTATTCCTACCTTTTTTAGGTCTTGTATAAACCTTCGAGCACATTCTGATATGTCCCAAGACCCCCAAGGGACAAGGGTATTGTCTATGTCTAGTATAATTCCCTTGATATTATAACTTAACAGTCTTGAAACATCAATATCCGATATACTAATGGCATAACCAAATGGCTTTAGATATCTAAATAACACCTATTATTCTTTTACTTGAAACTCTGCCTCTACAGACCCGATAGCCTCTAACACTTGATTCTTCGTATTAAGTATCGCTTCATTACTCTTTAATGTTATATCTTCTCTTAAGATCACTACATTACCCACCAAACGGAACTCATCCTTATCTATAAGGAATATCCCACTATTAGCAGTAGCTTTAGTCCCTTCCTGCTCTACAGTTACCTGCTCTACCTTTGCCTCTTTGATATTCGTATTGTAATCAAGCTTACTACAATTTACTGTGGCAGAGACATTACCCTTTTCATCAAGGCTTAAAATCTTTACATCCTTCTTTATTACAATCCTATTGTTATTTAGAAGCGCCTCCATATCTGTTCCTGTAATCTTTAACCTCTCCATCTCTACCCTTACTACTCCAGGGATAACCATAATCTGCTTATCCTGGTCAAAGTCTAACTTATTTCCCCATATCTTAGGTCCATCCTTGAGTTCAACCCTTACATTACCCTCTACCTTTAGAAGTTTCGTCTTCATATCATAGATAAATCTATCCCCATAGAGCTTCCCACTCTGCGTAGTAGTCTGCTGTTTCTGTGCATAGATTATGGTAGGGGTAAGCATTATCAAACATAGCATCAAAATTAATAGCTTACGCATATAACCTCCTTTTCTAAAACTCCAATACCGGATTACCCGATAGTTCTATTTTTTGAGCTATGAAATCTGCTCTTATATTCATACATTTAGCCCTATAAGAGCTGATACGAACCTCTATATTTCCATTAGCTTCAAAAATATTACTTCTATTCTCCCAATTTAGGTTATCTGCTAACACCTCAAAGTCCTTTCCTTTAATCCTTCCCTTAGAGTATATCTTAAAATCACTATTTACCAAATTTACTTCACCACCTATCCCTTCGAAAGAGACAATCAATTCTCCATGCTCATCAAAGACACTACCCTCTATCCTTCCATCTATAACTGCGGTAGTTTCAGTCTTAGCGATAAACCTTTCAGCCTTTAATATAAAGCTTCTCCTACCTTGATACATACCTACTATTTCGCCACCTTCTATTATCAATTTGGGTCCGGGGGTTGTCTCTTTTTCTTTCTCAGGAGAAGTTTTCCATAGCCACCAGCTTAAAAGAGCTATACAGAGAGCTACAATGACTACAGTTAAATACCTCATAGAATCTCTATAATCTCTCTATAACGTTCTTTCACCTCATTTAGATGTTCGTAGTCTGTCATATCTACCCTTATTGGTGTAATAGAGATATACCCATCCCTTATAGCGCTAAGGTCACTTCCATCTTCATCATTATCTATTGGAGATGCATCAAGCCAATAGTAAGGTTCACCAGAGGGGTCGAGTCTTTTAATAATCCTAGGTAGATACCTCTTAGACCCTTGGTAGGTAAATCTAACCCCAAAAGGCTTCTCTATAGGAGGGATATTCACGTTAAGAAGAACATCCTTAGGTAACCCATACTTTAAAACTAGTTCCGCCAATCTACAAGCAAAATCTCCAGCCATCTCAAGGATACTCTCTTTCACTTCACTATAGGAGGCTAGAGAAACCGCTATGGAGGGAATTCCACATATAACCCCCTCCATAGCGGCAGATACAGTTCCAGAGTAAGTAACATCTATACCTACATTTGCCCCGTGATTTATCCCCGAGACTACTAGGTCTACCTTATCCCTTATAATCTCATATATACCAATAAGGATACAATCTGCAGGTGTCCCAGTAGTTACCCAGGTCTCTATACTATCAGGAACCCTTCTTATCCTTATAGGCTCCTTCAACGTTATAGCATGACCACCAGCGCTTCTCTGTCTATCAGGAGAAACAATTACTACTCTACCTAGTCTACTTAGATGCCTCCCTAGTACCGAAAGTCCACTAGCACCAAGTCCGTCATCGTTAGATACTAGGATAGTAGGTACATCTTTTGTCATCTACGAGGTTCTACTATAAACTTTATTGCTGTCCTTTCTTCGTTGTCTATCTCTACATTGACAAATGCTGGGATGCATATAAGCTCTATACCACTTGGAGCTAAGAATCCTCTAGCTATAGCTATCGCTTTTACTGCCTGATTTACTGCTCCTGCTCCTATAGCCTGCATCTCAACAGAGCCTTCTTCTCTTATTACCCCTGCTAAAGCTCCGGCAACAGAATTTGGATTAGACTTTGCAGATACCTTCAACGTTGTCATTCTTCAATCCTCCTTATAATATTTTCTAATTCTTTCTATAGATATAGCCTTACCTGAATTAGTATCTATCTCCAACATTATCCCATTAAAAAGGGTTCTTCCTTTAGCTACTCTAAATCTCCTAGGGAGGGAAGTCAAAAATTTCTCTATAATGAGATCCTTATCTTCCCCTATAATCCCATCTGCAGAACCTATCATTCCCACATCAGATATATAGGCGGTTCCTAATGGAGATATCTCTTCATCAGCAGTCTGGACATGGGTATGTGTTCCAAATATAGCACTTACCATACCGTCAAGATATCTCCATAGGGCTATCTTCTCAGAGGTAGCTTCAGCATGAAAATCAATGATTATTGACTTTACCCCTTCACTGTGCAATTCTTCCACTAGCTCTCTACCTCTTCTAAAAGGACAGTCTAGGTATACCCCTGTAAACACACGTCCCATAAGATTAATAATACCAAGTTTCTCTCTATTAGGCAAGTCTAATATTAAATACCCCCTGCCTGGCACATCAGGGGGATAATTGAATGGTCTTAAGATTCTCTCCTCTTCTCTAATTAACTCCACCCCTTCCTTTTTATCCCAGATATGGTTTCCAGAAGTAATCACATCTACAGAAAGGGAGAAGAGCTCTTCCGCCACCTCTTTAGTTATACCAAAACCACCAGCAGAGTTCTCTCCGTTAACCACTACCAAATCTATGTCTAACGTTCCCTTAAATTCTTCTAAGGCTTTAGCCAAAGCTCTTCTTCCTGGTCTTCCTACTACATCTCCACCAACTAAAATCCTTACTATGTTACCTTGCATATTCTATCGCTCTCGTTTCTCTTATGACTATTACTCGTATCTGACCCGGATATTCTAGTTCGTCCTCTATTCTCTTAGCAAGGTCTCTAGCTAACTCATATGCAGATAGGTCGTCTATCTTTTCTGGCTCAACTATAACCCTTATCTCTCTACCAGCCTGTAAGGCATAGGCCTTCTCTACCCCATTAAATGCGGTAGCCAATTCTTCAAGTCTCTTTATTCGCCTTATATAAGCCTCTATAGTCTCCTTACGGGCTCCAGGCCTAGCTGCCGATATAGCATCTGCAGCCTGGACCAAAACCGCCTCTATACTGTTAGGGGTCTCCTCTCCATGATGACTCGCTATAGCGTTTACTACTATATCATTCTCGTTATACTTACGTGCAAACTCTGCTCCGAGTAATGCATGAGGACCTTCCGCATCATAATCCAAAGCCTTTCCTATATCATGAAGTAGACCTGCCCTCTTGGCTAGTGTAGGGTCTAAGCCTAACTCTGCTGCCATCATCCCTGCTAACCTAGAAACCTCTTTTGAGTGTTGTAATACATTCTGTCCATAGCTAGTTCTAAAAGTAAGCCTTCCGAGCGCCCTTACAACCTCGGGGTGCACTCTAGTTATTTTAGCCTCAAATATAGCCTTCTCTCCCTCTTCCTTAATCCTTGCATCAACTTCCTGTTGAGCCTTTTCTACCATCTCTTCTATACGAGCAGGATGTATCCTTCCATCCTGAATAAGTTTTTCGAGGGATATTCGGGCTATTTCCCTCCTTATAGGGTCATAACTCGATAAAACAACTACTTCCGGAGTATCGTCTATTATAAGGTCTACTCCGGTAAGCATCTCTATAGTTCTTATATTTCTTCCCTCTCTACCTATAATCCTTCCCTTCATCTCTTCACTGGGAAGGTTTACAACAGTTACTGTGGAAGAGGCTACCTCATCTGAAGCACAACGTTGTATAGCGGATGCTATTATCTCTCTAGCCTTTTTATCTGCTTCCTCTTTCAACTCCATCTCTATTTCATATAACCTTGCCAATGCCTCTCTTCGAGCCTCTGATTCTATGTTCGATATCAAAAGCTTCTTAGCGTCTTCCGTTGTCATATTAGCTATCCTCTCTAACTCCTTAAGACTCTGCTCTTTTAAAGCCTCTATCTCTCTTTCCATCTGAGAGATAGCCTCCTCTTTTACCTGTAAAGCCTTCTCCTTCTTTTCTATCTGCTCTAGCTTCTTATCTAAAGTTAACTCTTTCTGTGCAATCCTTCTTTCCTGTTTCTGTAACTCCCCTCGCCTCTGCCTTATCTGTCTATCCGCTTCACTTTTTATCCTCTCCGCCTCATCCTTGGCAGAAACTATAATCTCTAACTTCTTCTTCTCTCCCTCAGCCTTTGCCTTTTCAATTATCTCATTGGCTATCCTCTCCGCATTCCTTAATATCCCTTCCGCTTTGTATCTTCGATAGATATACCCAATGCTTCCCCCAGCTAGGAAAGCGATTATTCCTATAACGATATTCCAGATTATGGTAAATCACCTCGCTATTCATCATAGAGCCCCCGACTTTTCTAAAATCTGGCGCTCTATTTCGGCTGCCATGTCGGGATGCTGTGATAGATACTCTATTGCTCGCTGTTTTCCCTGTCCGAGTCTTTCAGTGTTGTAGGAATACCAAGATCCTGCCTTAGTAACTATCTCTAGTTCTACCCCTAGGTCAATAAGTTCCCCAAGTCTTGATATGCCTTTTCCATATATTATATCGAACTCTGCCTGTCTAAATGGTGGAGCCAATTTATTCTTTACTACCTTGACCCTAACCCTATTACCCATAGACTCGTCTCCATCTTTTACACTATCAGTTTTCCTTATATCTAATCTTATAGAGGCGTAGAATTTAAGAGCTCTTCCCCCTGGAGTTATCTCTGGAGAGCCATATCCGCTAGCCTGCATCTTCTCTCTAAGCTGGTTGATAAACACACATGCGGTTTTAGACTTACTCAGCGTGCCAGTTAATCTTCTCAAAGCTTGAGACATAAGTCTTGCCTGGAGACCAATAAACTGATCTCCAATATCCCCATCTATCTCCGCTTTAGGAACTAGTGCTGCTACAGAATCTATTACTATGACATCTACCGCTCCACTAGATGCTAAAACATCGGCGATACCTAAAGCCTGTTCTCCATTATCAGGCTGAGATATCCACATCTCATCTATGTTTACTCCTAGATTCCTAGCATAGATAGGGTCTAAGGCATGCTCAGCATCTATAAAAGCAGCAATGCCTCCTCGTTTCTGTGCTTCAGCAATTATATGAAGAGCCAGTGTAGTCTTTCCCGAAGCTTCAGGACCAAATATCTCTGTGATCCTACCTCTAGGTATTCCTCCTATACCTAAAGCTATGTCAAGCCCCAAAGAACCAGTAGGTATAACCTCTACTTGGAGCTTAGCAGTAGCCTCTCCAAGCTTCATTATAGAACCTTTTCCAAAATCCTTCTCTATTTTAGCTATAGCTCCCTCTATAGCCTTTAGCTTCTCTTCCGATATAGCCATTTCACACTCCCCCTATTTTATTCTCCTATCACCTTAGTTATAAATGCCCTCCTCCTAGGTCCATCAAGTTCAACAAATAGAATTGCCTGCCAAACACCCAAATCCAAGTCCCCATTTGTTATGGGTAGGGCTACATAGTTACCCAAGAGAATAGCTCTTAGGTGGGCATCTGCATTATTATCTATAGCGTTATGCTTATAGTTATTCTGCTGGGGAACTAGTTTCCCCAGGACCTCTTCTAGGTCTGTCTCCAAATTCCTCTCACTCTGATTTATATACAGAGCGGTAGTAGTGTGTAAGGAGTATACCAACACTACCCCATCCCTTATATTACTCCTATTCACTACCTGTCTTACCTGAGAGCTTATATTTATAATCTCTATCCTCTTCTGAGACCTTAGGTTTGATACTTCTGTATATGTCTTCATCTAGAAGCCCCCAAAAATCAAAATTTGGTCGGGGCGAAAGGACTCGAACCTTCGACCTCCTGTACCCGAAACAGGCGCGCTCCCAACTGCGCTACGCCCCGCAAGATAATTATATCAAAGAATTTAACATAAATCTATAAGAGCTTCCCTCTCTGGACCAATGCTTACACCTAAAATCTTGGTGCCAAGGAAATCTTCTATAAACTTTAAATAACTCTCTGCATTAGGTGGAAGCCTGTTTCCCTCTATCTTCCAACCTGGAAACTCTTCATATATAGGTTTACAGTTTTCCAATATCTCAAGGTCTGCGGGAAAACTATAGAACTTTTCTCCTTCATACTCGTAACCAATACAGACCTTAACCTTGGGGAGACCTTCTAACACATCTAACTTTGTTATGTATATGCCATCTACACCATTTATAATACACGAATACTTTGTGGCAACACAGTCTAACCATCCACATCTCCTAGGCCTACCTGTCGTAGTGCCATACTCTCTACCCTTCTCTCTAAGATAAACACCAACCTCATCCTTGAGCTCTGTAGGGAAAGGACCAGCTCCCACCCTAGTCATATAAGCCTTTGCAACTCCAAAAGTCTTCTCTAACTGCTTAGGGTTTATCCCTG
>JACIXS010000328.1 GCA_014360335.1 bacterium
ATTAGCGTTACCAATATAACCCCAGAGTTGATATCCTCTAAGGATTTTTACTGTCATAATGCTCTATTTTCTATAGAGGAGATTGGAGGATACTTACAGAAATACGAGACGAGATTTTTTGATACCATTCATCAGCTTATAAAATTTAATATATTTTACGACATAGTAGACAAAGACGGTAATGTCACTAGGTATGTTAGGGAGATGCTTCTTAGGTATTTTCATAGATACGAAATGGAAAGACTTTTCCTTGCTTGCGGATTTAAGGTCTCTGCACTCTATGGAGACTATGACTTCTCATCATTTAAGGAGAATAGCCCATATATGATCTGGGTATTGGAGAAGAGATGATGGAGATCATTCTAGCTAGGGAATATGGGTTCTGCTTTGGGGTAAGAAGGGCTATAGGCTTAGCAGAGGAAACTCTTAGGTCTGGTAAGAAGGTGGCATCCCTAGGTCCGATAATACACAATCCTTTAGAGGTTTCCAGGTTAGAGAGTATAGGGCTTAGGGTGATAGATGATATTAACGAATTAAAAGAAGGTGAATCGATACTTATAAGGTCTCATGGTGTCCCCTTAGAGGTCATCCAAGAGTTAAAGGATAGAGATATTGATATTATTGATGCTACCTGTCCCTTAGTCGCTAGGGCGCAACGGATGGTAGATTTTCTCTCCTCAGAAGGGTATAAGGTAATAATAGCTGGGGAACAGGGACACCCTGAAGTAAAAGGGTTAGTCAGTTATGGAAAGGGTAATACCTTTGTTGTCTCCTCTTTGGAAGAGGTTCCAGACCTATCTAAAGAGAAGGTAGGGATAGTTGGACAGACTACATTTTCTATAGAGAGGTTTAGAGAGATTGTAGGAGAAGTGGTTAGTAGGTCTTGGGAGGTAAGGATATTTAATACCCTCTGTAATGCCTCTAGAAAGAGACAAAAAGCAGTTGAGGAACTTGTAGATAAAACGGATGTTATAATAGTTATTGGTGGGAAAAACAGTGCTAACACTAGAAGGCTAGTAGATATTGTGGAATCTAAAGGGGCTACCGTATACCACATAGAGTCTTGGGATGAAGTCTTAGCTGAATGGTTTGTAGGTAAAGAGAAGATAGGAATTACTGCAGGGGCTTCTACACCTGATTGGGTTATAGATAAGGTTTTAGAGAAGATTAAAAGATTATGCTTCCAATAGTAGCCATTGTAGGTAAACCTAATGTAGGAAAGTCAACACTCTTTAATAGGATACTAGGAGAGAGAAGGGCTGTAACCAGTCCTATACCTCATACTACTAGGGATAGGCTGTATGAGGTGGGAAACTGGAATGGTACCCCTTTTGTCCTTGTTGATACGGGAGGATTTACCACAAAGGATGAGGACCCCTTTCAGGAGGATATAAATCTTGAGCTTAAAAAGACATTAGAAGAGGCAGATAAGATTCTTTTCGTTGTTGATGCCAAGACCTCTATAACTAGTGATGACCTAGAGCTTGCCCAGCTGATAAGGGATTATGGTAAGAAGGTGATACTAGTAGTAAATAAGATAGATAACTTCTCTCAAAAAGATTTAATCCTTTCAGAATTTTTTTCTCTAGGCTTTTCCGATGTTATTCCTATCTCTGCCTATCATGGGATAAACATAGATGAGTTGTTAGATAAGACTGTAGAATCTTTTACCCCTTCTGAAGAGCTAAAAGAGGAGACTGGTTACTTGAAAGTGATCCTAGTTGGTAATGTAAATGTTGGAAAGTCTTCGCTCTTTAATAGACTCATAGGTAAAGAGAGATCTATAGTAAAGGAGATAGCAGGAACAACCAGGGATACTATAGAGGAAGAGCTAGAGTTAAATGGAGAAAAGGTCCTACTTATAGATTCAGCTGGAATTAGGAGAAGATGGCGTGAAGGTTCCATAGTAGAGAAGGTTGCTGTATCAAATACGCTAAGGGCTGTAAATAGGGCAGATATCGCTGTATTGGTCCTGGATATAGGGGAAGGACTTACAAACTTTGATAAGAGAATTACACAGAGCATACTAGAGATGGAAAAACCAATAGTTGTTGTTTGGAATAAGGTAGACCTGCTAAAAGGGAACACAAACCTTCCCTCAAGTTTTCCTCTAGTTCCATACGCCCCTGTATGTTATACATCCTGCCTTACTGGAAAGGGAATAAAGAAACTAAAGAGCACGATACTTTCGGTTATAGAGGCAGGTAGAAAAGAGCTGAAGAAGCGTGAGCTGGATAATGCTTTGGCAGGTTTATCTTTTCCAGGAGAGGAGGGTAGGATGGTGAAAGTCTATTATGGGAAGCAGATAGAATTCTTACCCCCTAAATTCTTGGTCTTCGTTAATAGCGTCAAGGGTGTGAATGAGAGGACATATCAAGAGGTGGTAAAGAGGATAAGAAGCGTCTATCCCTTCTTGGGAAATCCTATAAAGATAGAGTGGAGGGAGAGTTGAAAGTATTACTTCTTTATATCTTTAGTTTTATACTTGGTGGTGTGCCATTTGGGTATCTTATAGGGAAGTACATCTATAATGTAGATATAAGGAGTAAGGGTAGCGGTAATATAGGGGCTACAAATGTATTTAGGACTTTGGGGACTGTTCCCGGCTTAGTAGTCTTTGCAACCGACCTTCTAAAAGGGGCTATCCCTGTATTTATAGGTAGGGCTATGGGACTACCAAGGGAACTCTTCTTACTGGCTGGGGCATTGTCCGTATTGGGTCACTGTTTTTCTCCTTTTTTGGGCTTTAAAGGCGGAAAAGGTGTAAGCTCTACCTATGGGATGATGTTAGCCTTTGATCCTGTTGTAGCAATCCTTTCCCTTTTGGTTGAGGGAGGCTTCATAGCTATCTGGGGTTATGTATCTTTGGGTTCTATAGCTAGTGTCATATGTATGGTGCTGTTTCTTATAGTAAGAGGTCATAACCTCTTCTCCATACTTATAATGGCTCTTACCGCTCTACTCATCATCATTCGTCATAAGGATAATATAAAGAGACTCCTAGAGGGAAAAGAGAATAGATTCACACTAAAAGGTCATTGATGGCAATACCCAAGGCACTAAAATCTAGAGTAAATGCCTTAAAACTTGGTATAGGAGATGCACAAGAGAAATATTTTTTGGCTGAAGGGTTGAATGTAGTTAAAGAGGGGATAAATTCAGGCTGGTTTCCCAAATGGCTTATACTAAGTGAGGAAAACTTAGAGAGATATACGTCACTTATAGCTCAAGTCAGTAATAGGGTAGAGATATGTATAGTAGACAAGAAAGAGATGAAGGAGCTCTCTACATTAGAGGCCCCTCCTGGTATAATTGGGATATTCCCTAGGAGAGACCTATCTTTGCCCGATGGAGATATCCTTGTAATTGTTGACTGTCTCCAGGACCCAGGTAATCTGGGAACCATTATAAGGACAGCTGATGCGGTTGGAGCTAGCGGAGTAGTTGCTTTAAAGGGAAGTATAGACCCGTATAACTATAAGGTGGTTCGTGGCAGTATGGGCTCCATCTTTCATATACCTGTTGTTAAGGTGGAAGATGTAGATGATTTTTTTAATAGGATAAAAGACAGATACCTTATTGTTGGAACAAGCTCCTACGGGGAAACTCTCTACTATAACTTCTCTTGGGAATTTCCATTGGCTCTTGTTTTTGGAAGTGAAGCTAGAGGCCTATCAAGAGATGTTGAGAAATTCTGTAAGGCTATAGTGAGGATTCCAATAATCGGTAAGGCTGAGTCTCTCAATGTTGCGATAGCTTGTGGAGTTATCCTGTATGAAGTGATAAGAAAAAGTGTGGTAAAATATTAGTTGTCTTATTATTTTCGTTAAGGAGGGATTTATTATGGCTGTTAAGGTTCGCTATGTTAGTAGGGGTGCTAAAGACCTGCCGGAGTTATATTCGGTGATACCAAATAATCATCCATACATATTTGATAGCCCTTCTCAGGCTAGGCAGAAGGCTAAAGCTTTAACACTTGAGACAGGTGAGAGTTATATAGTGGTAAAACATCTAGGATATATGGAGGTTATCCCTGAGACAAAGAAAAGAGGAAGAAAGAGCACAAAGAGGTAGATTTCCATACTGTTTCGCCTGTGGTGAGTCAAACCCTATAGGCCTTCACCTAAGGTTTAGTAAGAATGTCTCTTATGTAGAGGCAGAGTTTTCTCCTAGTGAATTTCATCAGGGATATCCAGGTATAGTCCATGGAGGAATTGTAACTACACTACTAGATGAGGCTATGGCTTATGCGTTAGAGCTTGATGGCTATAGAGGCCTCACCGCTAAGCTTTATGTAAGATTCTTGAAGCCTTTGAAGCCTAAAGATAATTATAAGATAAGGGGTTATATAGACAAGATTAGGAGTAAACTAGCCAGGGTCCATTCTGAGATTATAGATGAGAATGGTAATACTATGGCTAAAGCTTATGGGTTATTTTTTATAGACAATAAGATAGGAGGCGAGTAACTTTGACTAAGAGGGAAAGGGTTTTATCCGCGGTAAAGGGAGATCCCGTTGATAGGATACCGTTTAGTTTCTGGTACCACTTTAGATGGTTAGAGTTTCCTTCAGGGGAACCTTTGGCTAGAGAGGAGCTTAAATTTTATAAGATGTACGATCCAGACTTTTTAAAGGTTATGCACGATATACCGTATGAACTACCAGAAGGGGTCTCTATTATAGAGAAGCCTGAAGACTGGTATAAATTAGATATCCTTAGCTCAGATACAAAGAATCTTAGCGCTCAGCGTAGTGCATTAGATATTATAGTAAAGAATCTACCAGATGATGGATTCGTTATAGATACCATATTTAGCACATTTGCCTATGCGGAGAAATTGACTGGTAAAAAGACATTAGAACATCTAAAGGGTAACCCCAAGGCACTACATTATGGTTTGGAGGTTATAGCCAGGTCTCTAGCTAATTTTATAGATTCCTGTAGAGATGTAAAACTCTCAGGCATATATATGGCTCTTCAGGGTGCCAATAGGGACATAATGGATTCTCATACCTATAGGGAACACTTTATGCCCTACGATATGATTATATGGGAATCAGCTAGGGGTTTCGATTTTAATATCCTACATCTCCATGGTTATGAATTGATGTTTGATGTAGTTAAGGTATTTAACCCTGAGGTTATCACTTGGAGTAACAGACTGACCCCTCCATCCCTAGAAACTGCTAGAAGCCTTTATGATGGTTGTATAGCTGCTGGTCTAAACGAGGAGGCTATAATAAACTATACTCTTAATGACGTTAGAAGAGAGGTCCTTAAGAGTATAGTTGAAGCTGGAGCTAAAAAACTTATAATAGCTCCAGGTTGTGCTGTTCCTACTGAGACACCAAAGGAGAAACTTTTGGCTATTAGGGAGACGCTAGAAGAACTAAGATGATACAGCAGGAAGGTCTATCCGAATTAACTAGGCTTATAGAGGCAAGGACTAAGAAAATTGCTGTTATTGCCTGTGAGGTATTGTGTAGAGAGGTTTGTTATGCGGTTTTGAATACTAAAAATATTATTCATCCTGTATTTATGACCAAGGGACTCCACGATAACCCTGAGAAGATGAGATTAGAACTCCAGAAGGAGATAGATAGGATATCTTTCTCTTCTTCAGTGAAATATCAAGCTATTGTCCTAGTATATGGCCTCTGTAGTAATGGAACTATGGGGGTTTCCGCAAGAAACATCCCAATAATAATTCCTAAAGCCCATGACTGTATAACACTCTTCTTAGGCTCTAAAGAGAGATACAGTAGGGAGTTCTCTAGGAATCCTGGAACGTACTATTTTACCACTGGCTGGGTTGAAAGGGGTGGAGAGACTGTAGATAGACCACCTGCTAGTGGATATGGATTAGGGAAGAGTTATGAGGAGTATGTAGAGAAGTATGGAGAGGAGAATGCCAAGTATCTATTTGAGTTAGAGAGGTCTTGGTTTACTAGATATAACCGAGCGGTCTATATCGATATGAAACTCCCTATTCCTTTTACCTATGAGGAGGATGTAAGGAGAGAGGCTGAGAGTAGAAACTGGAGTTATAGTAAGATAGATGGTGATATGAGGTTAATCCTTTCCGCCATTAATGGCTCTTGGAATCCTAAAGATTTTCTTATAGTTCCTCCAGGATACTCCATACAGCCAAGCTATGACGAAGAGATTTTGAAAGTAGAACCTGCAGGATGAGTGATACGGTAGGACTTTCTCCAAGACAGTATAGAAAAAACTTTATACTTGGCGCTACACAGTCGGGATTGTGGGGTTTAGCATTGACCTTTGCATCTACAGCTACCGTAATCCCTATGTTCCTAAAGAAGCTTGGAGCTTCCGATGTAGAGATAGGTCTTATCCCAACATTGGTCAATCTTGGCTTTACCTTTCCAAGTATCTTCTCTGCACCAATTGTAGAGAGGGTAAAATCTGTAAAGAGGTTTGTTATAACCGTCACATGGCTTGAGAGAAGTCCATACCCATTCCTCTCTCTTTTAGCTTTTACCTTGGCGAAGACTAATCCTACTTTGACTATATATTTATCGCTAATGTTTCTAGCTATAGGTTATTTTGGCACAGGTTTTATAATGCCTGGTTGGATGGATTTTGTGGCTAGGATTATCCCTGTAACTAGTAGAGGTAAGTTTATTGCCCTAGGTAATGGCCTTGGAGGTGTTTTGGGGATAGGTGGCTCTATACTGGTAGGTAAGATACTAAGTACATACCCTTTTCCTCAGAATTTTGGTATCTGCTTTGTGATTACAATGATTATTCTTCTTATAGCTTATGCTATCCTTCTATGTATAAAAGAGCCAAAGATAGAGAAAGAAGAGAATAATAAAAAGACAAATTACATTAAGGAGATACCTAGTATCTTAAAGAATAATAAGCACTTTAGAAACTATATATTAGCAAGATTCTTTGTCAGTTTTGGTGTAATGGGTTTGGCATTTTATACTGTACATGCGGTTGGGAAATTTTCCCTATCTGATACATATATAGGTACATTCACGATGTTTTTTGTCGGCGCCCAGCCTCTAGCCAATCTTCTCTGGGGTCCTTTGGCAGATAAAACAGGACATAAGAATGTTCTACTTGGTGGTGTTGCCTGTAATCTCTTAGGAAATCTTATAGCACTAGTTACCCCTATCGTTAGCCCATACTATATTGCATTTGCCCTTTCTGGTGCTATGAATAGTGCTTTTATGATCTCTGGACTTCCTATAATACTAGAGTTTGCTCCTCCCGATAGGAGACCAACATACATAGGCATAAACAATATTCTTATATCCCCAGCTTTAGCCCTTAGTCCATTGATTGGTGGGTTTATAGCAAAGAACTTTGGTTATACTACCGTATTCTTTGTCTCCCTAATGGCAAATATGGTGGGCTTATCCGTCCTATACTTTGGGGTAATAGACCCTAGAAAAAGGACTTGATAGCAGATCTTATTGCTTTATCTAGAGTTCCAGTTTACTTG
>JACIXS010000329.1 GCA_014360335.1 bacterium
TATTACCGTTTTAATAATTGCATCTACATTTGTACTGTTTTTCACCAAGGGACTTAACTGGGGGCTTGATTTTACTGGAGGAACTTTAATAGAGTATAGACTGAAAAAGCCTTTCAACAATGTAGGAGAGATAAGATCACTACTTACTGAGTTTAATCTTGAAAAGTCTTTTATCCAGAAAACAGAGGATAATGGTGTAATAATTAGAGTAAAAGAGTTATCGAGCGAGACTAGAGATGCTATAACTAAGAAGCTCTCTGAAAGCTTTGGTGGTGCAGAACTTGTCCGTCAAGAGTTTATAGGACCTGTTATAGGAACTGAGCTTAAACGTGCCGCTATTATAGCAACCATTCTTGGTTTGATAGCTCAGGTTATATATATAAGCGTAAGATTTAAACCAGATATGGCTTTAGCAGCAGATATAGCGCTTTTACATGATATATGTGTTGTTATATTAGCATTTATCCTCACTCAAAAAGAGATAAACACTCCTTTTATAGCTATATTACTTACTATTGTAGGATATTCCATTAACGATACTGTAGTTATATTCGATAGGATTAGAGAGAATTTAAAGCTCAAGCCAAGGGATTCGAAAGAGACATTTCCACAGTTAGTCAATAGGAGTTTGCTAGAAACTTTGACAAGAAGTATAAATACTGTCCTTACTACTGTAATTGCTGTGCTAGTTGTATATTTCTTTGGAGGTTCTGCTATAAGAGATTTCGCTTTCGGACTTGCTGTTGGAATAGCAACTGGAGGGTATTCGTCTATCTTTATAGCAGCACCAGTATTAGTACTCATTAGGAAGAAGCAGTGGCTAAAAGAAGAGGAGAAGCTTAGAGAAGAGACGATGACATCAGCTCCAAGTGCAACTAAAGTTACGGAAGCCTCTCCAAAACCAGTAACCCCAAAAGCTTCTTCGACAAGGAGGAAAAGGAGGTGAAATAACGTGATGTATGTCTACCTAGTTATAGTCTTCATAGTTGCCTTTTTTGTTGCTCTGTTTGTTCAGATAAATAACTATCCAATAAACTTGAACTATTTTTGGGGAACAAGAGAGGTAAGCTTAGCGTTAGCCCTCTTCTTAGCATTCGTAATAGGTTTTCTTATAGCGGTTATAGCTAGGATACCTCAGGATTTGGCAAACAGGAGAAGATTTAAGAGTCTAGAGAGGGAGTTATTTGAAAAAGAGAATAGACTGAAGAGTTATTACCTATCTCAGAGCGCCTCTCAAACCCAAGGGAAGACTGAAGGCGAAGGTGTAGATAAGAGTTAGTCCTCTCTATGCGTTTTATATTTAGAGACTGTCCTCCCGCTTGGAAGGACATTAGTAGTAGTCTTGGTGTTCTTCCACCGATAGCAAAGATCCTTGCTGGGAGAGGAATCTCTTCTCCCTTCTGGGCGAGGAGATTTTTGTCGCCCTATATAGAAGCTATAGCGGACCCCTTTTTGCTTCCAGATATTGAGATAGCTATATCTAGGATAAAAAAGGCTCTGATCGATAGAGAAAAGGTCTGTTTATACGGAGATTATGATGTGGATGGACTTACCTCTGTTGCTGTTCTCTTCCATACGATGAAGGGTTTGGGTTTTGATGTCTTTTATTACATACCTAATAGACTTACCGAGGGTTACGGCTTAAACATAGAGGCTATAGAGAAGATAAAGAAACGAGATGCCTCATTGATAATAACTTTGGATTGTGGCGTTTCCTCCTTTGCTCCTATAGAATATGCGAAATCTATTGGGATAGATACTTTAGTAGTTGACCACCACAATGTCCCTGAAGTGTTACCTCCTGCAGTAGCAATAGTAGACCCAAAGAGAGACGATTCTCTATACCCATTTAAGCAACTCTCTGGTGTTGGAACCGCCTGGCAGTTTGCTAGGGCATTAGTGAAAGGCTTATTGGATGAGGATACGTATCTAGAGGAGACGTTGGATTTGGTATCATTAGGGACAATAGCAGATATAGTTCCGTTGACTGATGAGAATAGAATCATAGTAAAGCGAGGTATAAGTAGGCTAAAATTCTCACCTAGGGTAGGTCTTTTGTCTCTTATGCGAAGTGCAGGTATAGAAGATAGCGTATTAAACGCTGAGCTTTTGTCCTTGACCTTGGTTCCAAGGTTGAATTCTGCAGGTAGGCTTGGTTCGGCAGACATTGCAATAGAACTTTTATTAACATCAGACTCAACAAGGGCTAAAGCCCTTTCTAGTCAACTTGAAGAGAAGAATAGGAGTAGAAGAGGCTTAGTGGATGAGATTCTAGAAGAGATTATTAAGAGATTAGAAGGAGAGACTCTTGGCTCTACCATATTGGAGTATTCTGATTCTTGGCACTCCGGTGTTCTTGGTATAGTAGCCTCTAGACTTGTCGATATGTTCAATAGACCAGCCTTTGTTGGAAGAAAAGAGGGTGATGTGGTAAGATTTTCTGTCCGAAGCCCTGAAGAGATAGATATCTACTCTATACTTTCTCCCCTTAGAGGTATGTTTTTGAAGTTTGGAGGACACCATTATGCCTTAGGTTTAACGATAAAAGAGGTAGAGATTGATAAACTTAGAGAGATACTCAATAGTATTATTCAAGTAGAAGGGGAAGAATTGGTCGAGATAGATACAGAGTTACCCCTTAGTGAGATAAGTCCGATGCTTATAAATCAATTATCTCTACTTGAACCGTTTGGGATGGGAAACCCTAGACCAATATTTATTGCTAGAGGTGTAAAGATCATTGGAAAGGAACTGCAGAGCAATTCAAAAAGCGTTATAATAGAAGAAGAAGGAAAAAGATTTGAGGTTTTTGGTTTGGATGAAAGTATTCTTATAGATGATTATATAGACTTAGTTTACAGTATAAAGGGTGCAGGGAAAATTATAGGGATAGGAGGATTGAAAAGTGGAAATAGTTGAGCTTGCTAAGTTTATAAGAAACATTCCAGATTTCCCTATAAAGGGGATACTCTTTAGGGATATTACACCACTTCTTAAAGATAGAACCGCATTTAGGTCCGCCATATCATTACTGGCTGATAATTTTAGAAATCTTGGTGTCGATATTGTATCAGCTGTTGAAGCTAGAGGTTTCATAATAGGTGCCCCATTAGCAGTGGAGCTATCCGCAGGTTTTGTTCCGATAAGAAAGCCTGGAAAACTACCATATGAAAGCATTAGAGAGGAGTACGCCTTAGAGTATGGAACAAATATATTGGAAATCCATAAGGATGCTATTAAGCCAGGAGAGAGAGTCTTAATAGCTGATGATCTTATCGCTACTGGTGGGACCGCTATAGCATGTAAGAATCTTATAGAGAGATTGGGAGGTAAGGTGGTAGGCTTTGCCTTCCTTATTGAGCTTACAGAGTTTAAGGCAAGGGAGCAGTTGAAAGGTTATGATGTCTATTCCCTTTTGAAATTTTAGAGAAGTTTGATGAGGAAGGTAAAAATCTTATAATATCCGCTTATGAATTTGCGCTTTCTGCCCATAATGGACAGAGGCGCAAGTCTGGAGAGGAATTTTTTGTCCATCCATTGGAGGTGGCAAAGATCCTCTCCAGTATGGATGTTGATGCTGTTACTATAGCATCTGCATTACTCCACGATGTAGTTGAGGATACCAGTGTATCTATAGAAGAGATAGAGAAGAGATTTGGTGAAGAGATTGCTACCTTAGTTGATGGTGTAACTAAACTTAGTAAACTCACTGGACTAAGCGGGGAGGAACGTCAGGCAGAGAACCTCCGTAAGATGTTCCTAGCAATGGCTAAGGACGTCAGGGTTATATTTATAAAACTTGCTGATAGGCTTCACAATATGAGAACCCTTTCCTATCTTCCCCCAGAAAGACAGAAGACCATTTCTAAGGAAACCCTAGATATATTCGCTCCCCTTGCCCATAGGCTTGGGATGTGGAGGATAAAGTGGGAATTAGAAGATCTTAGTTTTAAGTATCTAGAGCCTGAAAAGTATAAAGAGATATCTAGGCTAGTTGCTAAGACTAGGAAAGAGAGAGAAGAACATATACAAGAGGCTATATCCATAATAAGGTCTAACCTTGATTCTTTAGGGATAAAGGCAGATATACAGGGAAGACCCAAGCATCTATACAGTATCTATACGAAGATGCAGAGGGATAATCTTACATTTGATCAGATCTACGACCTACTTGGTATCAGAGTCATAGTGGACTCAACTAAGGACTGTTACACCGTTCTTGGTATTGTCCATTCACTGTGGAAACCTATACCTGGAAGATTTAAGGATTATATAGCGGTTCCAAAGTCTAATATGTATCAGAGTCTTCATACCACTGTAATAGGTCCTAGAGGTGAACCATTAGAGATACAGATTAGGACGTATGAGATGCATAGGATTGCAGAGTATGGTATAGCTGCCCACTGGAAGTATAAGGAGGGTAGAACAGACCAGGACTTCGATATAAAACTATCTTGGCTTAGGCAACTCCTTGAATGGCAGAAGGATATGCAGGATGCCAAAGAGTTTGTGGAACAGGTAAAGGTAGACCTATTTGAGGATGAAGTCTTTGTATTTACACCCAAAGGGGATGTAGTTTCTCTTCCTAAAGGGGCTACCCCTGTCGATTTTGCCTATCGTATACATACAGAGATTGGCAATCGTTGCGTTGGAGCTAAAGTGAATGGTAGGATAGTTCCATTGGACTATAAACTTAATAGTGGAGAGATAGTTGAGATACTTACGTCTAAGTCCGCTTCACCTAGTCTAGATTGGCTATCCTTTGTAGCTACCACTTCTGCTAAGAATAGGATAAAGCAGTACTTTAAGAGATTGCAGAGAGAAGAAAACATAGCAAGAGGTAGAGAAATACTAGAGAAAGAGCTAAAAAGGATACAGGGTGACCTCCCTGATAAGATGAAGGAGCTCGATTGGGCTCCTTTGCTTGAGGCTTTTGAGTTAAAAGATCCAGAAGACCTCTTCCTTGCGGTGGGAAATGGTGAAATTACTCCTCAGCAGATACTTCAAGTATTACAGAAGACTACAAAAGAAGAGAAGATATTGGGCTTACCTAAGAGAGAAGAAAGCACAGGTGTATATGTTGATGGTGCGGATAATCTCCTTATAAGGTTGGCAAGATGTTGTAGTCCATTACCTGGAGATGAGATCATAGGCTATATATCACAAGGGAGAGGAATTACCGTTCATAGGAAGGAGTGCACAAATGTAAAGAATCTACCCAAAGAGAAGTTGATAGATGTCCGTTGGCATGCTGATAACATACATAAATTTAATGCAAGGATAGATGTATACGCTAGAGACAGGGTAGGTTTACTAAAAGATATACTAACCGAGGTCTCTAATCTTGGTAGTAATGTTTATGATGCAAGGGCAGTAGTGAAGAATGGTCGTGTAAATATCTATATAGTGTTGGATGTCCAGAATATACATCACTGTGAGGCTATCTTAAGGGCTATAAGAGGAGTAAGGGATGTTATCTCTGTTGGGAGGCATACATAGTAGATGAAAATAGTAATCCAACGTGTAAAATCTGCAGATGTAAAGGTAGATGGTAGATTGGTTTCTTCTATAGGCAGGGGATTCCTTATACTTGTAGGGATAAGTAAAGACGATACAGAAAGAGAGGTAAAGGAGATAGCAAAGAAGGTTCCGTATTTAAGGATTTTTGAAGATGAGAATGGAAAGATGAACCTAAGTCTTAAGGATGTTGGAGGAGAGGTCCTCTCTGTTTCTCAATTTACCTTATATGCTGATACCTCTAGGGGTAGAAGACCTGGGTTTGAGATGGCAGCTCCTAGAGATGTTGCAGTTGAACTTTGGAATAAGTTTAATCAGTTCTTGAGAGAAGAAGGGCTTACAGTGAAAGAAGGGGTCTTTGGTGAGCATATGGAGGTATCCCTTATTAATGATGGTCCTGTGACTATAATAATGGAGGAGTAGTATGAACTCTTATGAGAGGGTCTTATCGGTTCTTTCGGGCAAGATTCCGGATAGGGTCCCCATCTTTGAGCTTCTTATAGATAGAAAGGTTATAAAAAAGATAACGGGTAGAGAAGATTATTTGGATTTCTGTGAGAGATATCCAATAGATATAGTTCTAACTAATACACCATCAAAACTTTACGAGGAAAGAGTCATAGATGCTAAAAATAGGATCGTCATAAATGAATGGGGTATAAAGAGACAGTATACAGAAGAGGAGGTTTCTATCCCTTTAGAAGGTCCAATAAAGACTCCTGAAGATCTTGACCACTTTGAGCCTCCTGACCCTTATAAAGAGAAGAGATACGAAGAATTGAAGGAGATAATAAGAAGATTTAAAGGGGAAAAATTTATAGGGATGCATCTACACGATGCACTAAATTATCCTCTTTACTTAAGGGGCGCAGAACAGTTGCTTATAGACACAATAGAGAATCCAGAACTTGTTCATAGGCTTGTAGATATATCTGTGAGACACAACATAGCTATAGCGGAGAAAGCTATAGAGCTAGGAGCAGATTTTATAATCCTTGGGGATGACTATGGGAGTAGTAATGGTCCTATGATGTCTCCAAAAGCTTTTAGAGAATTTTTCTTACCAGGGCTAAAAAGAGTAGTTCAGGTGGTTAAATCTAAAGGGGCTTTCTGCTTCAAACACTGCTGTGGTAATATAAACGTCATCCTCGACGATATGGTTTCAACTGGGATCTCAGCCCTGCATCCTCTAGACATAAGTGCAGGGATGGATATCTTGGCGGTGAAAAATAGGTATAAAAACTTGACCGTTATGGGTGGGGTAAACTGCGGTGTCCCCTTAACTGATTATTCGGAGGAAGAATTAATCGAGGAGGTAAAGAGTGTTCTAGAGAGACTAATGCCTGGAGGTAGATATATTATCGCTTCGAGTAACTCCATACACAGTAGAGTGAAACCAGAGAATCTTTTGGCAATGTGGGAGACAGTAGAAAGGTATGGAAGGTATGATTAATATCTATGAAATTTCTCTGGTGGAAGAAGAAGTCATATTCGTATGAATACTATTATAAACAGTATCCTGAACGGATAAAAGAAAAGCTAAATAACAGGGATATCCATTTTGTAGAAAGGGTTCTTGCTATATGTAGGGATGCTGGTGTTGGTATGAGCTCAGAGGAAGTATGGGAGGCGCTTCTGAGATACAATAGAGATATAGATGTAAATTTAAAAGAAGATGTCATTAAGTGGATAGCTCAACTTAGGAACTTTGTTATGGAATCAAAAGATGCATATCCCTCTGGCTTGTCTAAGTTTTTCAAACGAAAAGACGAATATGAAGAATAGTGTTTGTTTGAGGACATTTAGCCCCATTATTATTTTTTTACTTGTCACCTGATACTGGACGAAACAATTACTAACTTACTAGCCCCTTGCCGGTAGCCATTTGAGAAATTTTAATCCAATATGTGTTTTGGGCCTATAGAGCTCTTTAAAGCTCTTCAATGCCTCTTTAAATCCTACGTCTCTACCTAATTCTTCGCTCCTATACCATTTATGTGTAGATACATATAGATATAGGTCTCCTAGTGTCTTATCTGGGAAGATTCTATTTAGTTTTTCTCTCTTTATCAATTCGCAGGAATCTAGAAAATTTTTATACCATAATTTTACTGCATTTTCAAAAGATACATTGTTCTTACTAGCATAATCCTCTATCTCAGAGAGAAAATTTTCATACCCTATTACTTCGGTCATCTCTATATCTAGTCCTGTCTTTTCTCTAAAAGATTCTCTATAACTATAAAGTATGTCCTCTCTTTTAGGTCTAAGGGGATAAGCCTGTATAACATGAGCATCTATAAATTTTTGCTTTAACTCTTTTGCGACCGCAACTCTATGGTGTCCATCTAACACATAATATTCGTCTCTTATCTTGAAGACATCTATCGGAGGAAGAACCTCTCCATCTTCCATCTTTTTCTTTATATTCAGATACCTCTCTGAGGGTTTCTTCCATTTAAACCTAAGATCTGCATTCAAATCTTGAGACCTTCCAACGGAACCAATAATTTTATCTACCTC
>JACIXS010000330.1 GCA_014360335.1 bacterium
AATGTAATAATAAACGAGACGAAATCTACCCCAAGGATGGATTATATAAATGAATTTATAGAGGTTCTAAAGGAGATAACTGATTACTTTCCAGAATACACTGATAAAAAGATAATTCCAATATTCTCTTCACTGTATATTCCAGAGGACATAATAGAGTATTTGACCAAGAAGAAAATTTATGCTATGGTAATGAATGATAATACAATGGATTTGGTAAACTTTGATCTAGTAAGTGATAAGTAAAAGGTAATAAACCTAATTTTAAGAATAGCTATGCGGTCAGTAGATACTGTGGTAATGATTATAGTTGGAAGAAGGGCAGATTGTTTGCGTGAAGGAGTAAGGTGTAGTATAATAAAGCCCGTGTATATTTGTGAAATTATGTAGGAGTGGGAGAATAGGAAAAGGTGAGAGAAGTAGGGATATTTATTACTCAGTCCAGAAGATGAAGGGGGAATAATCTGGAACGATCCTGATATTGGGATAGAGTGGCCCTTGGACAAAGTGGAGGAAATATTTTGTCGGAGAAGGATAAAAGATGGGGGAGATTGAGGAATGTTTAATTACGTAATTGTTGGTTCTGAGCTTGCAGGGAGTATAATAGCAGAAAGAATAGCAAATATTCTAACAAAATAAAGAAGGTTACTAAAGAAATAATAGTTCATACATGGATAGAATATGAGAGATAAGGAGGATAAATTTATAGAAATGACATTTGAAGAGAGAAAGGAGTGGCCTAAAATTGCAATTATAGTTTTAAACTGGAATGGATGGAAAGACACGATATAGTGGACTAAGTAGATTATATAAAACCCAGCA
>JACIXS010000331.1 GCA_014360335.1 bacterium
TACCTCTTTTGCTACATATGTTAACTGAGGATAAAAATTCTAATAATAACTGGTTATAATCTTGGGGTGGTTTTATTTTTTCTAAATCTAACTTCTGTCTCTCTTTAAGTGTAGTAGGGGCTTTACCCCTATAATGGCGAATAGGAACTCCCTGAGCTAGTGATTTGGCTGGTACTTCTGCTATAATCTTATCTTTCTCCTTCAGGCGCAAAAACCCATCTGAAATTACTTGTCCAATAACAGTATATTCTATGCCCCATTTTTCGAAAATTCTGCCAATCTCTACCTGCTTATCTTTTCTGGCAATCAATAACATTCTTTCTTGAGTTTCTGACAGCATCATCTCCCGGGGAGAAATATTCTCTTCTTTTTTAGGCACCAAAGACAGGTCTAACTCTATGCCACAATTTCCCTTACTGGCCATTTCACAGGTAGAGCTTACTAATCCAGCTGCCCCTAAATCTTGCATTCCCAATACCAAACCATTCTCTACCATCTCCAGACAGGCTTCAATTAGCCTTTTTTCCAAATGGGGATTACCTTGGGGAATAGGGGGATGTTCAATCTGTTGGTCAGTCTCGGATAGCTCTCGTGAAGCAAAACTAGCACTACCAACTCCATCCCTTCCCGTCTTCTCTCCAGCCAAAATTACTATACTATT
>JACIXS010000332.1 GCA_014360335.1 bacterium
ATTCTTAGGATTTAGTTCGATGATAGGGCTAAGGTTATAGTGATTACAGAGATGATAAGTAGCGAGATTATCGTGAGCAGAATCAGCAACAAAGTAGCTAAAATTATACTCTGGATAGATAGTTTTGAGTTGGGATAGAGCTATTACAGCACTAACACTATCATGTCTATAGAGGTGAGGTAGTATAAAGTGAATGGGTAGGTCATAACGGTTGTTAGTGCTATAGATTCTAAGCTGGACCATAGCAATAAGGGAACGTAAGATCTCAGCTTGGAACTTAGCAGGTCTACCGGTATTAGAGTAGTAAGGGGATAAAACCTTGTAAGCGTTGTCTAGGTTAAGGTAGAAAAGTCTATCGATAAGACAAGAGTACTCTTCGATTCTGTCCCTATAGGAGTTAAGGAGTAATTTGAGTGAATTTAGGAGCTTCTTTTGGTATAATGAATGCGGGATCCAGTGTTGTGATTTTAGCATAGTTATCGCCTCCTTTCCTAGTGGGATTTTACTACTAGGATAAGGGGGCGAGGTATAGAAAATCAAGGCAGTTGGGCTGTGGGGGTGAACCTAGGAAGGTCTATTTTTAGAAGTGAGACTACAAGAGGCTCTAGAGTTTCCGAGAGAGTACAGTATTGTAATTTCCCTGCAGGTTCTACTTATCTAGCTAATCTTAGGGCAGAAAATGGTGACCCTGAGCC
>JACIXS010000333.1 GCA_014360335.1 bacterium
TGTTTTGTATCTACTTCCAATCCGAGCAACAAGTCTTATTGCTTCTGGACTATCTATCTTATCAATATAGAGAATTTCACCTCTATCAAGGACTGTTAATTCTGCTGTTTCTCCTGTAAGCTCTACTAATTTCATCAAAAAAGGCTTTGCTTCGCCTACTAAGTCTAGTTGAGAATACACAGTATACCCTAAAGAAAGTAATTTATAACCAAGCCTATATCTTCCATCTATTGAATTTCTTATAAAATCATAGGCCTCTAGAACATTTAATATCCTAGCTAGAGAAGGTCTCGGAATACCTGTTCTATCTAGTAATTCTCCAAATGAAAGTCCTTCTTTCTCCTTCTCTAATAATTCTATAATCTTTAATCCTCTCTCTAATCCTGGAACTAAACTTTTCTCCACTTTAGTATCATATATGATATTATAGTCTCATATACATTCTACCATTAGATGTAAATACCGTCAACAGGAAAACAAAAATAAGAGGTCTGACAACTTCTCTAATATCTGTCAGACCCCTAAGTATTACAGTGGGTAATCTCTAGTATAGGTCATCTATCATTTCGTCCCATTCTGTATCAATAGCAAAGTCCAGATTACGATAACTAGCTAATTCAGCAGTAGAAGTAGGTAACCAAATAGAAATCCCATGCGAGTTGGCTAAGCTTATACCACTATGTCCCTCTGCTGTTACCACATTATTTACTGCAGTCATCACCGCTTGAGCCGAATTCTTTATAGTGGAAGGCATAGAAGTATTATCTTTAAGTCTTTTAGCAAAATCATAAAGGTCTTTATAATCTGAATAATAGTAATCTTGAGTGTTGCCTATTATCTCTTTCACTGTTCCCCAGACATTTGGATTATTCCTAATAGCATGAGCCAGATCATTTGCTTTATAGGCTACCTCTCTTGAGTATAAAATCCTAGATGACTGTGTAACACTTCCGCCAGGATAAGAAGCCATATATTTATTTACTATTATTGTAGGCAATTGAGAGATATCCATATTGGGATTATCCTTTAATTCTTGCAGTATTGTGTCATAGGGCCAACCATCTCCGGGTTCGGTTTCTTGAGAAGTAACTAGGTAATAACCCTTAAACATTATCTGATGGGCTACCTCTTCCATCTGCATAAGACAAGCATCCATACCTATAATATGTATCGGCCTATCTATAGAGTCAAAGACTGTACCTAACTCTACTGTATCTATGTGAGATCCATGGTCATCGTAAGAGATCCCTTTTACAGACTCTCCTACTTTTCTCCTCCAGCCGGCTCCATGGTCCCAGATAACTAGGACATATCTACTAGCAGGATAATTCGTCATAGCCCAGTCTACAAAGTCAAGGAGGACATTAGGATCACCGAAGTCTTGCTCAGGAAGGGTTTGTAAAGGCGTTAAACTTCCTTGATTAACCTTATATCTCCAACATCCAGATTCATTATACTTGTCTAGCTGGACTATGATATTAAGTTTATCAGTAGAACCAACAGTTTTCATCTCATCTAAGTCTCCTATTGCAGCACCTTCTAGATTATTATCTCCATTTATATACACCATAAATGTCCACTTTATATCGTTATTAACATTAACTGTTA
>JACIXS010000334.1 GCA_014360335.1 bacterium
ATAACCCAATCGAAAGTAACACTAGTAATCTCTTTAGCATTTCATTCACCTCCTATCTTATTTCTCCTAACAACCTGAATATAGTCTTACCTATCTCTGTCTGGTCTATAAAGCCACAAAGTCTGTAACTTCCTGGGCCTAAAGAAACTATCCAAACAGGAGTGGCGGTATGGTCACTTGTAGCCCAAGCAGTCATATATACAGTAGAAAAACCAGCACCAAGACTTGCATAAAACGGGCTATTAAGAGAAGGAGTGATAGGTTTGTTAGAGTTTAATCTTTCTATCCACTCCTGTGGGATATTCAGTTCTCCAGTATAGTGCTCGCTAAATAATTTTTCTACCCCTTCTTTCTCTACCACAGACTTAGCTCTCTCAAAGGAAAATGGCACTAAGAATATCCTATTTAGGTCTTCTACAGTAGGATATCTACGCCTACCTAAGGTATCGTAAGCTGGAGTAATAGATAGTCCCCCATTATCATGGTCTGTAGTTACTATAAGGAGAGTCTCTCTCGGATGTTTACTGTAGAAATCTAAAGCAACTCTTACTGCTTCGTCAAACTCTCGTAATTCCCCTATAACACTTGCTATATCGTTATTATGTGAGGCATGATCGATTCTACTTCCTTCTACCATAAGGAAGAAACCTTTGCTATCTCTGTATAAAAGTTCTATAGCCTTTTCTGTCATCTCTCTAAGAGAGGGTATAACAGTTGGGTCTGCGTCCAGTCTAAAAGGCATATTACCACTTGAAAATAGCCCAAGAACCTTACCAGATTGAACATTCTCTAATTCACTTAAGTTAGAAACGATACTGTAACCAAGATTC
>JACIXS010000335.1 GCA_014360335.1 bacterium
TCACTTTCAGGGGATGGAAGATATTTGACCTTCGTCTATTCAGAGAGCTTAGAGATGAGCACCGGAACAGGAGCTCAATACTCTCAGATGTTAGAGCATCTCTATAGGAGACCATCTAGTGTGATAATGAGGATAGACCTAGAAGGTGAAAGGATAGAAGCGGTATGGGGAGAAAGAGAATGGATAAGTCATGTGAATATAAGTCCGGTAGACCCTAATATAATACTCTTCTGCCACGAAGGACCCTGGCATTTGGTTCAGAGGATGTGGATAGTAAAGGCAGATACTCACGAGATATATCCTATCTTAGAGCAGAAGAGATACCTAGAAAGAGCAGGTCATGAATACTTTACCAGAAGTGGTAAGGTAGTTACCCAGTATAGTGTTAGAGAGACACCAACATCTACAAATTGGACATTCTTTGATGTTATACTAGATACAGGTGGAAATATCTTAGGGAAGTATAGATATCCCGGACCATCACCAACACATATACAGACGAATCCAACAGAAGACCTATTTGTCGGAGATGGAGCCTTTCCTACATCTGAATTCAAAGAGGGAAAGAGTTACATAGGACTGATAAGGCATAAGAATGATATATGTGAAGTAACTCCACTTTGTCATCATAACTCTTCTTGGCTAACTCAAGAATCCCATCCCCATCCAATATTTACACCTGATGGTAAAAACATAATATTCACATCTGATAGAGAAGGTGTCTGTAACGTCTATCTAGTTCCAGTCGTAATCTGAAAATCTTAAATAATGTTTAACAATCTCTTAAAGCTTTCTTAATATGATCTTATATTTATCTTAACATATCAGTCTTAATCTTATAAGTGTAATATTTAAGAATTAGAAGTTTAATAACTTAGCAGTCTAGTTATCTCTTAAACCTCCTCTTCATATATTTGGGCTAGGGGGTCCTAGCCCAAAAATTTTTTTATCTACTCTTCTAAGACAACTATGTCTAAAAGGTTTCTGTACCTCTCCTTATAGTCTAATCCGTAACCTACTACAAATACATCCGGTATCTCGAAGCCTCTATAGTCTACAGGAATATCTACTATACGCCTACTGGGGCAATCTAGAAGAGTACAGACTTTAAGAGACAGGGGACTTCTTGCCTTTAGATTTTTCAAAAGATATCCAAGGGTAAGGCCAGTATCTACTATATCTTCGACAACAATAACGTCCCTCTGATATATATCTACATCCAAATCCTTTGTTATTCTCACTACGCCAGAAGAGCTACCACTGTATTTAGATATAGCCATAAAATCTATCACAAATGGAATACTAAGATGACGAGTTAGGTCAATAGCAAAGTATACAGCACCTTTCAAGATACATACTAAGATAACCTCTTTTTCTAAATAATCTTTAGAAATCTCTATACCAAGCTCTTCTATCCTTTTTTCAATCTTCTCTCTAGGGATTAACAGTTTCTCCTTCATATAAGACCAAACTTACGGAGTATATTCTTATAGTCCTTTCCATAGATCATCTTTATATTTACATTAGGATAAAGCTCTTTAAGGCGTTTAATCTTTCTGTTCTTATAGTTAACTAATCTCTGTTTCTGAGTTGTGAGCTCTATGTATAGGTCAAAATCTGGAAGATAAAAATCTGGAGTAAATGCGGAGGTTATATTACCTTCACTATCACACTCCAAAATAAATGTCTTTGGTTCATATAGCCATCTAATTCTGTAAAAGTCTAAGAGCTTTGCAAATTCTTCTTCGGAAGAATGGGCAAAATGAGGGATAGAACCTGTAGCATCCTTAAGAGTTTCAGAAGATTCTTCAAGCTTTACGTGGCTATTTTTCTCAGCAAGTTTTATCGACCTTGATATCATCTTGACTGCATTAGACACATTGAAATAGTCCATATTTATTACAAGGCTATATAGAGAAGGGTCATGCCAATCTCCGCCAAATATCTTACTGATATACAAGTCTCTCCTACGGTCCTGTTCTGATATGAGCTTTAAAGCACTAACTTTATCAAGTTTATACTGTGCCATTATCTCTGTTACCCTATTCTCGATAGATCCTATAAGCTTTACATGAAATGCAGAAGGATGATTTCTAAAGAGGAACTGTCCCCCTCTTCCAAGAAGAACTATGGGTCTTTCCTCTGCTAGGTCTAGTATAAGTTGGTTCATAAGTTCTATATACCTCTTTCTTGTCTCATTAAATGGCTGTAGAGAACTCTCCTCTAAAGACTCTAACTGTTCTTCGGTGAGACCATATTTAACCATAGATTCATTAATGTATCTCTTATTTACAAGGAGAAACTTAAGCTTCTTGGCTAACCTCTCAGCTACCTCTGTCCCATTACAGCCAAATTCTCTAGATATAGTAATAATCCTAACATCCATCTCAAGAATATTTTAACAGAAATAAACTGATTCTCATAGTCTATTGCTGTTGCACTTGAAGACGTTTTCAAGTATAATATGAGAGGATAAAGGGGGTGATAATAGAGACTTATAAAGATAATTTTTAGATGAATCTTGTATTCAGTCCAGTTACCCCAAAAGGGAGAAGTTTATTTTAAAAATTAAAAAGAGGGAGGTAAAGGATTTATGAAAAGATATGTATACTGTTTTATCTCATTAGTGTTGGTTACTATGCTTTTATTAAGTATGGTCCCTGCGTCTTTTTCTCAGGAAGCCAAATTCCACAAGCAGTACAATACCCCTACAGACTACTATAAAGCTACCGGAAAAAGAATAACTAAGTATAATGAAGCTCCTATGTTAGCAGAACTAGTGAAACAGAAGAAGTTACCACCGGTAGAGAAAAGATTACCTAAGGAGCCTATCGTCATAGACCCGGTAGAGGAGATAGGGCAGTATGGTGGAAGGGCAAGGGTTATAGGTCCTCCAGATGGATATGGCGATACAGAGGCATTCCGTCCTCATGAAGGAATCTTAAGGGTAGGTCCAGATGGGTTCTCTGTAGTCCCAAATATAGCTAAGAACTGGAGTTTCAGTGAAGGTGGCAAGGTCCTTACTATTTACTTGCGTGATGGTATGAAGTGGTCAGATGGAGCCCCGTTCACTGCGGACGATATTATGTTCTGGTATGAGGATGTACTACTAAACGATGAGCTTACACCAACAAAACCTGTAGAATGGACTCCCGGTGGAAAGTTAATGAAGATGGAGAAGATTAATAACTACACTATTAAAATTACATTTGCTGTTCCATACCCTGCAATGATCCTCTATCTTGCTCATTCATCAGGAGTAGCTGGAAGCTTTTTCCTCCCAAAACACTATCTTAAAAACTTCCACCCCAAATATACTCCTATGGATAAACTTCTAGAACAGGCTAAGAAGGAGGGTTTAGATACATGGTATAAACTCTTCCAAAAGTATGGAGATTACTATGGAGGCAGTGGAATAAGGATAGCCCCTGGTGCTCCAACACTTCAAACATTCTATATAGAAAAGAAGGGGTTAGATTTTATCGTCTTAAAGAGAAATCCTTACTATTGGAAGGTGGATACCGCTGGTAATCAACTACCATACATAGATGAAGTATTTGTCACAGATATCAGGAATAAAGAAGTAGCAAATATGAAGATAGCATCAGGAGAAGTAGACCTAGCAGAGATAAACACTACTATGGAAGACTATCCCTTCTATATGGAGAATAGAGAGAAGGGAGGATACAGGGTTCTCCTATGGCAATCAATCATAGGGGCAGATGTAGCATACCAGCTTAACCTTACATATAAAGAAGACCCAGTATTGAGAGATATATTTAGAGATGTAAGATTCAGAAAAGCACTATCACTTGCACTAAATAGAGACGAAATAAATAAGGTCCTCTACCTTGGATTAGGAACACCAAGACAGGCAACGGTAATTCCTCAATCTCCATACTACGAAGAAGCCTTTGCTAAAGCTTATATAGAGTATAATCCTAAAGAGGCAAATAGACTTTTAGATGAGATGGGGTTAAAGCGTGGTCCAGACGGATACAGATTAAGACCGGATGGTAAGAAGCTAGAGATACTTCTCGAATATGAGGAAGGGGAAACACCAAAAGGGAAAACTACGGAGATGGCAGTTCACTATTGGGATGCTATAGGTATAAAGGTGACCGCTAAAGAGATTACTGGAAGCCTAAAGAGTCAAAGGACATCTGCAAACCTCATCCAGATGGGTCTATGGCATGCGGATAGGGCAGGATTCCTATTTACGGTAGAGCCTCTTTATTGGGTACCCACTAGAGTAAGGAGTGAAGCCCCTTGGTGTGTAGAGTGGGCTAGATGGTTTTCTACCGAAGGGAAGGCTGGAGAAGAGCCACCTGCAGAGATAAAGAGAATAAGAGAAGCCTGGGAAAAGATGAAAACTACTACAAATCAGGCTATAAGGATTAAACTTGGTAAGGAGATTCTCAAGTCCAACGCAGAAAATCTATGGACCATTGGGACAATTGGCTTAGCGCCACATCCAGTTGTAGTAAAGAATAATCTGAGGAACGTTCCCGAGAAAGGACTATGGGGTTGGGATTTAAGAAGATTTACCTCCTACGCTCCCGAGACATTCTTCTTTAAGCAGAAGTAATTTTAATATTAAGTTAACTACTGGCTGGCAGGTAACATGCTATAATTAATGTTATCTGCCAGCTTTTATAATTTTAGTAGGAGGAATTATGAAAATAAAGGCAATCTTTTTTGACCTAGGAGATACTTTAATGGATGAGACAACTGAGGTAAAAGACCAGAATCTCGTAACTATAGATGCAGAATTAGTTGATGGAGCTAAAGAGTTACTCATAAAATTAAAGGAGATGAACTATAAGGTAGCCTTAGTTGCAGATACAAGAATTGGTACATACAAAAATGTTCTAGGTAAGTTTGATATGTTTAAATATTTCGATTGTTTTGCCATATCTGAAGAGTTAGGGGTGCAGAAGCCAGATCCCAAAATATTTCTATTTGCTTTAAAATCTTTAGGCATAGAAGAAAGGGACTATAAAAATGTCATAATGGTGGGAAATAATCTAAAAAGAGACATAGTTGGTGCTAATAGACTTGGACTTATATCCGTATGGTTCCACTGGAATGATAGATATCCATCTAAACCTGAGAATAATGAAGAGATTCCTAATTTTGAAATAAAAAGACTTTCAGAACTGCTAGAGGTAATAAAACGGCTAGAAGGAGAAATTTGATATCAATAGCCTGTAAAATTGTTGAAGTAAAATAATAAAAGGAAAAGGCAAAAATCGGAACATCAGTAGGAATTAAACTTTGAATTTATAGACATAACATATACTACTTGAATCTTTAGCTATAAAGTGCTATTCTTAAGGAAGAATTTAAACTAAAATTTTACAGTCGCTTCTCGGAAACTCCCTTTGACAAATGTTGAGGGGGGATAAAATATAGGTAAAAGTTAGTGTGTGGGTTATATCCCCAGGGCTATAAAGAAAGAGATTGTACCTTGTCAGTTAAATATTTGGGAGTAAAAAGAGTAAAATCTCTCTAAGAGACCTTCTTGTAGTCTCTCATACTCTTATATCCTAGTACCAAACAAACTTAAATCTACTTAGCCTCTTCAGCCCA
>JACIXS010000336.1 GCA_014360335.1 bacterium
ATGGATATTTTGGAGAATATATTCAGTACAGTGATGGAATATATTCTTATTTAAGAGCTCCGAATAAAGACAATAGCCCTTTATTTATATATAGTCAGCGTTGGAGCACTGCTCCATGGTGGGAATTACCTCCTCTAGATGAGAAGACCGAGGCGGGTAGATGGTTAGCTTGGACAGATAATTTACTTTTTAGACGTTCTATCACTCTAGAGGAATTAAATAGGCTTCATGGTGATCTTAAATTTGTACTCAGTGGTAAGTCGATGCTATTCAATATAGGAGAAGATGAAGCTCAAGAGCATATTATAGAGGATAAGAGCTTAGAACAAGAGTATATAGCTAAGCTACGTGAAGCGCTTAAGTTCTGGCAAGCACCAGAAGAACACATAGAGAGATTGGGATTAACTTAGTATAAACTGGAGGGAGATTATGAGAAAAAAGAAAAGCAGATTAGTTCAACAGGAAATTAAGGCTTTTTACTTATTTCTGTCCCCTTGGATTATAGGTATGGTTCTATTTACAGGTGGTCCTCTTATAGCTTCTTTTTTGTTTAGCTTTACTTCTTATGACATTGTAAAGCCTCCAGTTTGGTGTGGCCTTTCGAACTATAAAGAAATCTTCTCTGACAAGATATTTATTCAATCTCTTAAAGTTACACTAAAATATGTAATGGGAGCTGTGCCTCTTAATGTAATAGGTGCTCTCATATTAGCTACTATTCTTAATCAGAAGGTATACGGTCTTTCTATCTGGCGTACAATATATTATTTACCTGTAGTCACTACTGGAGTAGCAGTGTCTCTACTCTGGAGTTGGGTGCTTAATCCTGAGTTCGGTATAGTAAACACTCTACTTCAGAAGATTTTTGGTATTAGAGGTCCAGACTGGTTTTACAGCGAAAGATGGGCTATCCCCTCTTTTATTCTTATGAGTATATGGGGAGTTGGAGGACCGATGTTAATATATCTAGGCGGGATGCAGGGGATACCTACACAACTTTATGAAGCGGCAGAAATAGATGGAGCCTCTTGGTGGCAGTCTTATATCCATATTACTCTTCCATTAATTACACCAGTAATTTTTTATAACTTAGTAACATCAATAATAGGGACATTCCAAGTATTTACTCCGGCTTTTATAATAACTCAAGGCGGCCCTAATTATGCTAGTTATTTTTATGTATTGAATCTCTTTAAACATGCTTTTCAATATTACCATATGGGATATGCTTCTGCCTTAGCATGGATTCTATTTGTTGTAGTATTAATTCTTACTATCATTGCTTTTAGGATAGCTAATTATTGGGTCTATTATGAAGAAAAGAGGTGAAGCAGAGCAGTGGTCAATTATAAAAATAGAAAAACAAGACAGAAGATTACTTCGCTAATATTAACTTTAATATTAGCTATAGGAGGCATAGCAGTATTATTACCAATCCTTTGGATGCTTTCTACTTCTCTAAAAGATCAAGGAGCAGTTTTTATTATCCCTCCTAAATGGATTCCTAATCCAATTAGATGGGATAATTATTCAAAAGCATTAGAATTTATGAATGCAAAAGTAGTTTATAAGAACACTGTTTTAATTACTTTTATAAGTATTTTAGGTACTTTGATTTCTTCTTCTTTAGTAGCTTTTGCTTTTGCTAGGTTAAGGGCTCCAGGAAAAGAAATTTTGTTTCTATTAGTACTTAGTACTATTATGTTACCGCAACAGGTTGTGCTTATTCCTCAGTTTATAATGTTCAAGTTAATAGGGTGGATAGATACCTTTTATCCACTTACGTTACCTTTCTTTTTTGCTACTACTCCATTTTTAATATTTTTACTTAGACAATTTTTTATGACCATTCCAATAGAAATGGATGAAGCGGCAAGGTTAGATGGATGTAGTTATTTTCAGGTATATTACAAAATTATTCTCCCTCTTTCTAAACCAGCTATAGGAATAGTAGCTATACAAAGCTTTATGAGTAATTGGAATGAATTTATTCGACCATTAATTTTTATTAATTCTGCTGCAAAATATACAGTTTCAGTGGCATTAGCTAATTTTTCTGCCGAATATGGTATGACTCCTTGGAACTTACTAATGGCTGCTTCTTTAGTAGCTTTATTACCTTGTATTGCGTTATTTTTCTTTGCCCAAAGATACTTTATACAGGGAATTGTGGTTACAGGGCTCAAAGGATGATAAATAGATATATTTATACCTTAAGAGGTGATCAGAGGTGAATAGAGAAAGAAGACTTAGAAGGAAGAAGGCTATTGAGGGTTATCTCTTTGCCTCTCCATGGATTTTAGGTTTCTTTATATTTACAGCTGGGCCTATGATCGCTTCTCTTTTTCTTAGTTTTTGTAGATATGATGTGCTAACTACCTTAGAATGGATTGGATTAAGGAATTATAAAGAGATATTTAACAGTGACCTCTTCTGGAAAGCGTTGTATAATACTCTATATTGGGTAGTAATAGGTGTTCCGCTTCGTCAACTAATGGCTCTTATCCTTGCTCTCTTAAATAATCAGCAAATTAGAGGAAAACCTTTATTTCGAACTATATTTTATATACCTTCTGTAGTTTCTGGTGTAGCACTTGCAATGTTATGGGTATGGTTATTTGAGCCATCTGTTGGTTTAATAAATACTCTATTAAGATTTTTAGGAGTAAATAATCCTCCTTTATGGTTAGGATCTGAAGAATGGTCTAAACCAGCGCTTATTATAATGAGCCTTTGGGGAGTAGGTCAGGGTATGGTGATATATTTAGCAGGACTACAGGATATACCGCAACAGCTCTACGAGGCAGCGGAAATCGATGGTGCTGGAATATGGCATAAATTCTGGAAAATAACTATTCCTCTACTTACTCCGTCGATCTTCTTTAACTTCATTATGGGTGTAATTGGTTCATTTCAAGTTTTTACTCAAGCTTATGTAATGACTAGAGGGGGACCTTTATATTCTACTTATTTTTATGTACTCTATATATATGATGAAGGTTTTCAATATATGCATATGGGATACGCTTCTGCATTAGCGTGGATACTTTTTTTGATCATTTTATTCTTTACTCTTTTACAATTAAAATCTTCAGGAAGGTGGGTAGTATATGAGAGGCTTTAGAGTACAGGCTAAAATCAAAAGTAAGAAAGTTAGTAATATATTAGTAAAAGCAATTCTTTATGTTATAATTATTGCTCTTAGTGTATTATTTGCCTTCCCTTTGTTTTGGATGATTTCTACAGCTTTTAAATCAAATGAGCAAATTTTTGCAGAACCTCCTATTTGGATTCCTAAACCTATAGTTTTTGAAAATTTTTCAAATGCATGGAATAAGTTGCCTTTTAACTTATTTTTGAAGAATACAATAATAATTACTTTAACTGCGACTATAGGTATAATTATTTCTTCTAGCTTGGTGGGTTTTGCTTTTGCTTATTTAGAATGGCCTGGAAGAGATATATGGTTTGTGATTATGCTTTCTACTATGATGTTACCAGCTCAAGTTACTATGATTCCTATATTTATATTGTTTACTAAGCTTGGATGGGTAAATACTTTTAAGCCACTTATAATTCCTGCTTATTTTGGAGGAGGTCCTTTTTATATATTTTTGCTAAGACAATTTTTCTTAACTATCCCTCGAGAGTTATTTGATTCTGCCACTGTGGATGGGTGTACTTCCTTAGATATATTTATTAGAATAGCTCTTCCCTTAGTGAAGCCAGCCATCTCCGCTGTAGCTATATTTTCATTCATGGGACACTGGAATGATTTTATGGGACCACTTATATATTTGAGGTCTACAGAAAAATATACTTTATCACTTGGCATTAATATGTTTCGTGGATATGAAGGGATTACTATGTGGGGTGAATTGATGGCGGTTTCATTAGTAGCAGCTATTCCTTGTCTAGCGATATTCTTCATAGCCCAGAAGTACTTTATACAAGGAATAACACTCACTGGTTTGAAAGGATGATAAAGGAGGTGATAGAATTTTTCAGATCAAAAATACTTTAAAATTATTACAGAATCTATTTGAAATTCTAAGAGGTAGTTATAGGGGTTGTATTTTAAGGAGAAATTAGGAGGTGAAGAAAGTGAGGAAGTTCTGGATAAGTTTTATAAGTGTAATTCTTTGTATAGGAATAGTAAGTTCAGTATATGGTGAGATAAAGTTAGAAGTATGGAATAGCGATCATAATCCAGATACACAAAAGTGGTATAAAGAAGTTCTTGTCCCTGCATTTGAAAAAAGCCATCCAGGAGTAAAAGTTGAGATGGTATTTACTCCTTGGTTACCTCAACTTAGAGAGAAAATTACTACGAGCTACGCTGCTGGTTTAGGTCCCGATATAATTATGGGAGGAGCAGCAATGGTAGATGAATTTGTCATTCAGAAGATTGTAATAGACATTACAGATAAAGTAAAACAATGGTCGGAGTATAAGAATTTTATCCCTGCTACTACGGAAAATCAAAAATTTAAAGGAAGGATATATGGAGTCCCCCTTACTACAGATTCCAGACATTTCCTTTACAGGAAGGATTTATTCGCAGAAGTAGGGTTAAATCCTAATAAACCTCCTACCACATGGGAACAATTTAGAGAAGCTGCTTTAAAGCTTACAAAAAGAGAGGGGAATACAGTTGTTAGACTAGGTTGTGACATTACTTTAACTTCTCAACCTTTTGATTCTATGGTGTATCAAAATAGTGGAAGGCTTCCTATAGGCCCAAATAAAGAGATATATATTAACACTCCTGAAGCTGTAGAAGCTTTAGAATGGTGGGGAAAGCTTTACAATGAAATAGCTCCTCCAGGTACTGTGCTTACTGCTCCAATTCCTCTATTTGCAGCAGGGAAAATAGCTATGGCTCAATGGACAGGAACTCCTACTATAGCAGATGTGCGCAAGTATGCTCCTCAGATACTCGATAAAGTCGGGATAGCTCCTCCTTTAAAAGGTAAATATCAATTAGTTCTCTGTTTTAATAATTGGTGGGGTATAGGTAGTCAAAGTAAGCATCCTGATTTAGCTTGGGAGTTTATAAAATTTCACCTTAGACCACTTTATATAGCTCAGTACGCACAAACATTATATAGACTTCCTGCTAATAGTGCAGCCTTAAATCTTCCAATCTTAGCTAAGGACCCATTTTATCGTATTTTAAGAAGACAAAGAGAGCAGTATGGTATAGCTAGATGGACAGCTCCTGAGGTATTAAACATAACCAATGCTATAGATAAAGAGTTGGAAAGCTTTTTGAGGGGAAAGAAATCAGCTAAACAGGCTTTGGATGATGCAGCGAATGCTATAAAGAAAATATTAGATCAATACAAAAAATTCTACGAGTAAAACATAAGCATAGGGCAAGACTTTAGGTTTTTGCTCCTAAAGAGCTTGCCCTGCTTTAGAAATTAATAGGAGGGTAACTATGAAGAAGCCTAATATACTTTTTATACTAACCGATGACCAGGCTCAGTGGGCAGTGGGAGCATATGGAAATAAAGATATTTACACTCCAAATATGGATAGGCTTGCAGAAGAAGGAATGTTGTTTACCCGAGCTTTTACTTGTCCTGTATGTTCCCCTTCAAGGGCTATGATAATGACGGGATTATATCCTAATAAAGTAGGTGTTGACGATTGGATTTCTCCAGAGGAGACAGAAGGCATTTCACCTGACAAACCTACTATAGCAGAGATGCTTAAAAGAGCTGGATATATAACAGGTCTTATCGGTAAATGGCATCTAGGTAAAGAACGATTGTATCATCCGTTAAATAGAGGCTTTGATTATTTTATGGGATTTTTAGGTGGAGGGAATTATCCTAAAGACCCTATTTTAGAAATAAATGGAAAAGAAAAAGAGGTCAAAGGATTTACTATTGAGATTATAACAAAAGATGCCATAAGGTTTATACGTGAAAATAAAGATAGACCTTTTGCCTTGTTCTTTCATACTAGGGAACCTCATATGCCATATACTCCTACCCCCCAAGAGGATATGGCTCATTATATAAATAAGAAGTTAAA
>JACIXS010000337.1 GCA_014360335.1 bacterium
TAAATAAGGAACTAAACCCTAATCTTCCTGCGTGGGCTGTAGTTGAAGGGGAAGTAATGAAACTAGATATAATCGATAAGTATACATTTAAGGTCTCCTTTAAAAAGCCATATCCAGTTTTTCTCTATCAGATTCAAGTAGTAGAAGACTTTCTTCCTGCACCAAAGCATTACTTGAAACAGTTCCATCCCAAGTATACTCCACAGGACAAACTGGATGAGATAGTAAAAAGGGAAAAGTTTACATTCTGGTATCAGTTGTTTGCTGTAAAGAAGGATTGGCTTCAGAATCCGGATTTACCTGTCTTGTTCCCTTGGAAGGTGACTGTTCCTCCTCCTGCTCCTAGAATGATTTTAGAGCGTAACCCTTATTTTTATAAGGTAGATACCGCAGGTAATCAGCTTCCCTATATAGATCGAATTGTTCATGATTTAGTCGAAAATACAGAAGTCTTAAATATAAGAGCTATGGCTGGCGAGATTGATATGCAGGCAAGACATATCTATGTAGGTAACTATACACTCTTTATGGAAAATCAGAAAAAGGGTGACTATAGAGTAATACAGTGGAAGACAGGAATTGGAGCAGACCCTGTTATCTGTCTGAATCAGTCTGTAAAGGACCCTGTTCTTAGACAGATATTCCAAGATAGACGATTTAGGATAGCACTTTCTATAGCTATAAATAGGGCTGAAGTACAGCAGATCTGCTATTTAGGGTTAGGTAAGATTAGACAAGCCTGTCCTATAAGTGCCTCTCCTTATTATGATGCAGAGTGGGAGAAATTATATATCGAATATGATCCAGAGAGAGCAAATAAACTTTTAGATGAAATGGGGTTAGATAAAAGAGATAAGGATGGTGTTAGGTTAAGACCTGATGGAAAACCTTTGATACTTAATATATCCTTTACAACGTTCCCAGGAGCAACCACTATAGATGTAATAAATATGGTAAAGACATACTGGGAAAGGCTTGGAATTAAGGTAGCTATAAATAATATGGAGAGATCATTATACATAACAAAGTTAAGCGGTAATGACCATGATATCTGTATATGGAACCTGGATAGGAGCTATCAGTTATTGATTGACCCATCGTGGTATGTCCTTGTTGGTATACAACAGTGGGCTCCTGGATGGGGTAACTGGATAGCAACTGGTGGTAAAGGAGGTATGGAACCTCCAGCAGAAGTTAAAAGGATGACAGAGCTATGGGAAGAGGCAAAAACAGCCACTAATAAAGACCTAAGAGATAGATATATGGAGGAGATTATCAAAACTCACAAAAAGAATCTTTGGATGATTGGAATAGTAGGAGAACTACCGCAACTATTTATAGTTAAGAATAACTTTAGAAATGTTCCTGAAGGTTTAGTTTTTGACCATCCTCTATACTCACCTGCAAATGCATTCCCCGAGCAGTTCTTCTTTAAGAAATGAGTAAAGGATGAATATTTAGGCTAGGCTTATTGCCTAGCCTTTTTTGTTTTAGTTTTAATGAAAAATTCCATTTCTGTTGACAGTAAAAATCGTGTATGGTGTCATACCACTAGTGGTTAGTCCTCTAACCAGAAATTGAATAGAGGTTTAGACTTGAAGTTTCAGAAGATAGGAACAAAGAAGATATATATAGAGGTAATTGAGCAAATAAAGAAGATGTTGGATAGTGGAGAATTAAAGCCTGGTGAGCAACTTCCTCCGGAGCGAGATTTTGCAGAACTATTAGGAATAAGCAGAGTTTCGTTACGTCAAGCCCTTACTGTTCTTGAGACATTAGGGATTGTTGAAATAAGACACGGCGAAGGAACCTTTATTGCATTTAGTAATAATGGCTTTGATAATCTAAATGCCTTTCTATCTAGGATTAGTAATGAAAGCGACCCTTTGGATATTCTAGAGGCTAGAAAGCTTATAGAAGTAGAGATTGCTGGCCTTTCTGCTAAGGAAAGAACTGAGGAGGACCTCAAAGCTATGGAAGGGATACTAAAAGAGATGAGAAAGAAGATAGAATCTGGTGAGGACACACTGGTTACTGATCTGAACTTTCATCTACTAATTTCTGAGTCTACCCATAATCCCATATTGATCTCTGTAATGAACTATATCGGTTCTCTTATGAAGCAGAATCTATGGAAGGTTGTAAAAGGACTCAGTCTTACTACCCCAGGAAGGGCAGAAAAGTATTTAGAACAACATTGGCTTATTTACAATGCAATCAAGAATAGTAATTCTACAGAAGCTAAGAAGGCTATGCTAGAGCACCTAGAGAGTATAGAACAAGACTTATCAATAGGAGAGAATCTTTTATTAGATAAGTAAAAGGCGGTGATGGAATTTGAGAATATAGAATCTTTGCACCAGCATTAGCAGAACTTGTTAAACAGGGTAAACTTCCACCTGTAGAAAAGAGACTCCCTGATGAACCGCTAGTTGTAGATCCGCCAGAAGAGATAGGAAAGTATGGTGGAGAATATAGAGGTGCAGGTTTTGGTCCTCAAAGTGGGCAATTAGATACAGAGGCACTTAGAATGCAGAGTTTACTACAGATAAATCCTGATTTAAAAACCCTCACCCCAAATATAGTCAAAACTTGGGGGATATCAAAGGATTTTAGAGAGGTTACTCTTATACTTAGAAGAGGAATGAAGTGGTCTGATGGAACTCCATTTACTGCTGATGACTTTATGTTCTGGTATGAAGACATAGCTTCTAATAATGACCTTACCCCTGTAAAGAATACCGCTTGGACTCCAGGTGACAAGATGATGGTTATGAGAAAGATTAATCCTTACACTATAAAGATTACCTTTGCTGCCCCTTACCCTGCAGTAGATATTACCTTGGCGAAAAGTTACTGGAATGGGAGATTCTTTGCCCCCAAGCATTACTTAAGGCAGTATCATATCAAGTATAATCCTAATGCTAATGATCTAGCTAAGAAGGAGGGATTTGCTAGCTGGGTCCAGTGCTTCCAATATCATTATGCCTATGCTCAAAATCAGATGGACACTAAATTGCCAGATATTACTCCTTGGGTCCTTACAAAGATAGACGAAGCTGGAAACAAGTATTATGAGAGAAATCCATACTACTGGAAAGTAGATACTGCCGGTAACCAACTTCCGTATATAGATAGACAGGTAGTTGTAATAGTTAAGGATGCTCAGGTAAGGATTATGAAGATAATAAGCCAGGAGCTTCATGCTGCGGGAGAAAATCCTTTACCTGTGAAAGAGTATACACTCTATAAGGAGAACGAGAAGAAAGGAGATTATACTGTTTATCTATTCAATAATACTAGAGGTTCAGATTGGTGCGTAGCATTTAACCTAACCCATAAGGATCCTGTCCTTAGAAAGATCTTTAACGATATAAGATTTCGTCAGGCTATGTCTTTGGCTATAGACCGTAAACAGATAAATGATGTTCTCTATTTTGGTAAGGCTGTAATAAGGCAGGCGGTTCCTCCTCCAGAGACGAGCTTCTACGAAGATTGGATGGGCAAATACTTTATAGAGTATGATCCTAATAAAGCCAATGCATTATTAGATGAGATTGGGTTAAAATGGGATAAGGATAAAAAAGTCAGACTAAGACCGGACGGAAAGCCTTTGGAGATTGTCCTCGAATGTACAGAGGAATTTGCTCCTCAGGCAGAGATGGTGGCAGAGATGTGGACTAAAGTAGGGGTAAAGACTATAATGAAGCAGGAGGAAAGAACGCTATTTTATCAGAGAGGAACCGCTAACGAAAGAGACGCAGCTGCATGGACATTTGA
>JACIXS010000034.1 GCA_014360335.1 bacterium
CTTTGGAATATAGGAAATTATGAGACAGCTTACTGGCGAGAGAAGCAGGATGAATATCTTTCTTTTATGCTAAAACTTTACCAAGCACAAACCTTAAATGGTTTTACACATATTCATGGTAGAAAAGGAGATAGAGCAGTTCATATTGGACCATTACATGCTCCTGTTACTATGGAAGAAGTGGAGAAAGTGGTTGTGGAATGTAGAGTGAATAATTTCGACAAAGTGGACATTCTTGGTTGGGAATGGAGTTATGAGGTCAATGAGTTAGCTAAGGTTCTTGCAAGAGATAATGGTATTGATTTAAAACTGATTCAGATTCCATCTATAAATGAAATAAAATCCTCTTTGGTTGGATTTGACCTTAATTTGCTGAAGATTCCAGATGAAGTAGTATCAAATGATCTTCTCAAACATATAAAGTTTGCTGAGGTTGCTTATCTTGAGATTGAACCAGAGATTAATGGGAATGATGTAACTATTAGAATAGAGGATTTTCAGATACCACCTACAGCAGAACTTGCAGAAATTGCTGATAAGATTAAAGACCCTAGAGAACTCATAGATTATTGGGCAATTGATTGGGATTATAAAGGGGATACATTTCATAATCAGTGGCAGAGTTTTAGGACAAAGAGAAATCCAAGAGTAGATTATGAGGTTACTCATAAATATGATGAGCCTGGAGAATATCAGATTATGATAAAGGTTATAGATGTTTTTGGTAATGATGTGAATAAGGTTTTGGAGGTAGTGGTAAGATGACTAAGAGGCAAAAAGAGATGGTTTTGAATTCAGAAGTATTGAAGGCGCTTCGTGAATCAGCTGGGTATAATATTGAGGATATAGCAAAAAAGCTAAGGATAACAGCAGATAAGATAATGTTAGTAGAAGAAGGGAAGGCATCTTTTACCTTAGCCCAAATTAAGAAACTTGCTGACATATATAAGCGTCCCTTAGTTGCCTTTTTTTCGTCTTCTATTCCTAAGTTACCTGAACCTCCCGATTATAGGATAAACCGTGAAAGGAGTCTAACGCCTTATGTATATTTGGCACAAAGGAGAGCTTATTATCTCTCAGAAAAGATAAGAGAATTAAGCGGGAAAATGACTCAATTTCCTACTCTTCCGAGAAAGTTAAAAGCAGAGGAGCTAGCGAGGGAGTTCAGAGAGACTTTAAATATTAATCTTATAAAATATTCTGAATCTGATAAGATCTTAGAATATTATAAAAGAATTTTAGAAGAAACTTTGACTGTACTTATTATAGAATACCCTTTAAGGTCGAATGATGTGAGAGCTCTTTCTATTTACTCAGAGCTTTCGAGTATAGTTTTAAATGAGGATGATAAACCTTCGATAAAATTATTTTCTTTATTCCATGAGATTTGTCATCTGTTTAAGGCTACTGGTGGAATATGTTCGCTAGATCTAGAGCTACTGGCTCAGAATGAGGAGAGTTACTGTAATAATTTTGCTGCTGAGTTTTTAGTACCCTCTGGGGATTTGAAAATGGAAGTTAAGAAGTATAAAATACTTGATGAAGAAGCTATAGATCAGCTTACTAAAGCTTATGGTGTGAGTAAACAGGTAATAATGATTCGCCTTTTACAAAATGGTTACATTCAGAAGGAAACCTACGAAGAATTTAAGAAGAGAATTGAGGAAGGTATGAAAAAAGAGAAAAGTT
>JACIXS010000338.1 GCA_014360335.1 bacterium
TTTATATTCACTGCGGGTCCAAGTATGATAGATACCCCTTCTGCCTGGCATTCTTCTCCTATAGCCTTGCCAACCTTTTCGATTAGAGCTCTATCCCAAGAACTGGCTAAACAGGAAGCGGTTGGAAAGCATGTGGCAGGGACACTATCAGAAAAACTAGGTCCTGCCTGTTTCCTTAGTCCATGAGGCCCATCTGTCATCATAATGGAAGGGATCCCTAACCTCTCTATAGGCTTTGTATGCCACATATCTAGCCCGGAACAGAGGCTTGCCTTTTCCTCAAGGGTCATTTGAGAGATTATCTTTTTGATATCTCTCTCCATATCAGTAACACCTCCTCTTACTTGTAAGCTAAATCTTTTAGTAGTATACTAAAGTTGAAACAAAAATTCAAACAGTGGCGGGGTGTCAATAGTCTATAAAAATGTCACCCTCTATTTTTTATTTTTGCTTTATGTATTAGAGAAAATGACTATTAACAGCTTACTAATTATGACTTTAGAAAATATATCCTACACTCTGCTATATAGTTTCCTCTAGATTACTATTCTGGATTCTGACTTTAGAGTAAGACTCAAAGATATCCTATCAACCCATCTGCTTCTATCG
>JACIXS010000339.1 GCA_014360335.1 bacterium
AACTCCCTAGACCTACTTCTATCTTTAGTATTCCTTTTCTTCACTCTTATAGCAAAGAAATCAAAGTCTTCACATCCAAAGTATCTTTTGGCAACTCCTCCTATATTTGGAGCTACAATATCCTCTACTAATGTCCCCATCTTATTAGCTAGCTCTCCCCATTGCTTGTTCATCCTTCTTCTATCCTCATTTATCTTATCTTTAAATGCCCTCATCTCATCTTTAAAATCCTTCATCTCATCTTTAAATGCCCTCATTTCGTCTTTAAAGGCTCTCATCTCATCTTTAAATGCCTCCAAGGATGTCTCTAGCCTTCTTAGATTTACATCAGTGTTTATAAGAAACTGTCCAAACAGGCTTTCTAGCCTTTCTACCTTCTCTTCAACTCTTGCCATTTAAACCATATCTCCTTTAAGTCACTGTTTCTATACTTATTAAGCAAATTATATCACATATTACTCTTCTTTAATAGGAATAATCTTTTCACCCTCTAGTCTATATTCATTTCCACAGTACTTACAAATTGCATAGTTGTTTTCAAATTTTAGTGTTGTTCCGCATTTACAGACCCAGCCAACCTGTCTTGCTGGCACACCTACTACAAGGGCATAAGGGGGAACATCTTTTGTTACTACTGCTCCTGCACCAATAAAGGCATACTCTCCTATGGTTACTCCGCAAACAATAGTAGCATTTGCTCCTATAGTTGCTCCTCTTTTAACTAAGGTCTTTCTGAACTCGTGCTTTCTCTCTATAAATGCCCTTGGATTTATTACATTTGTAAATACCATACTCGGTCCACAGAAGACATCATCTTCTAGCTCTACTCCTTCATAGATACTTACATTGTTTTGTATCTTTACATTATTACCTATCTTTACATTTGGTCCTACCATCACATTCTGACCTAGAACACAATTCTTACCAATAGTAACATTCTTGAGTATATGACAGAAATGCCAGATCCTAGTGCCTTCGCCGATCTCTACTGGCTCGTCTATATAGGAACTTTCGTGGACAAAATAGTTCTTGCTATCAGACATTTGTTACACCTCCAGAGCTTGTCACAGTCTTGTCACTCTCTCATCTATCTTTATTCCCCTTTTTCTCAGGGCATTCCTTGTGTCTACTATTAGTTGGGCATTATCATAAAGGAGATGATAGTCTATGTTATTATGGTCAGTAACTATGAGGATACAGTCTGAGCTTTTAACCTCTTCTTCTTTTAATTCTATGCTTGTATAGAGCTTATCTTTTATCTTTATCTCTTTTATGAATGGGTCATAGTATTCTACTTTGGCTCCTAACTTCTCAAGCTCCGGTATAATCTTTAATGCGGGGGATTCTCTTGGGTCTGCGACATTTGGTTTGTATGCTACCCCTATTACTAGGACCTTTGAACCATTGAGAGCCTTTTTCTGTGTATTTAGGGCTTTCATTACCATATCTACTATATAGTATGGCATAGAGTCATTTATCTCACCAGCAAGTTCTATAAACCTAACATCAAAGTCATACTCCTTTGCCTTCCAAGATAGATAGAATGGGTCAATTGGGATACAGTGCCCCCCTAGTCCTGGTCCTGGATAGAAAGGCATAAAGCCATACGGCTTTGTAGATGCAGCTGATATCACTTCCCATATATCGATATTCATTCTTTGACATAGGAGTGCTAATTCATTTACAAATGATATGTTTACAAGCCTAAAGATATTCTCTAATAGTTTTTCCATTTCTGCTACCTTTGGAGAAGATACTGGATAAACCTTATTTGTGATGTAAGAATAAAGTTTTCCAGCTAACTCTGTTGACTCCTTATTGATACCACCTACCACTTTAGGGATATCTCTCATAGTAAACTCTCTATTGCCGGGATCTACCCTTTCTGGTGAAAATGCCAGATAAAAGTCTTTACCTGCCTTAAGTCCACTCTTTTCTAGAATAGGAAGAACAACCTCTTCAGTGGTTCCTGGATAAGTAGTGCTTTCTAGGACAACAAGCTGTCCTTCTTTTAAAAATTTGGCTATCTCGCTAGTAACATTTACTATGTAAGATATGTCCGGTTCTTTATGGGCAGTTAACGGGGTAGGGACACATATAATAACAGCATCTGAATCTTTAACAGGATAAAACTCTATAAATGCCTTTAACTTTCCTGAAGATACAGCCTTAAATAGTTCTTTACTATCTACATCCTCTATATAAGATTCTCCTCTATTTACCTTCTCAACCTTGGCTGGATTCTGTTCTATACCAAAGACAGTTAAGCCCGCCTTAGCAAATTCTACCGCTGAAGGTAACCCCACATAACCTAAACCAACTATAGAAATCTTCTCTATATCCATACCATCTCTCCTCTCCTTCCATATTATCTATCACTCATCACTTCTATCCACCCTGACCCTTTAACAGGTATCGCTTCTTCTACTAGAGGCTCTAGCTTAAAAGGTTCGTAGTAATGTGTTATAAGGGTTTCTCTAAGAAGCTCTATACTTTCGCTCTTACATAGGACCATTATACATCCACCTAATCCTGCCCCTGCTACCTGTGCACCTAGGACACCAGGGACAGAATTAGCTAGATCTACTAACATATCAATCTTGTACGTACTACAACCATAATCTCCACTCTGATACATTATGGAGAACCTTTTATCTTTTGACCTCTTGGAACCTTCTATAAGTCTATTTAGATAATTTATAGATACATCATTTATGTGTAGGACTCTTTCTCCGTATTCGTTTAGCCTTGTTACCCTATCACCGTTATGTGATATATTCATAAGCTCTCCTAAGGTTTCTATATCACCTCTATTGAGTAGTTCCAGGCAGGCTTTACTCCTTGCGCACTCAGAAATACCAAACAGACATACCCCTCTTACAGGATACCCTTCGAACGGTGCAGAATGGGTTGAAAATATGCGGTCAAGTTTATCTTTCTCTGAATCACTAAAAAGTAGATATAACTCCTCCCTTGTTATCCTCTCTGGAAGGACCTTCAACATCTCGTATATCTCATACTCTGGAATATTTAGACTTTCAGGATTCACATCCCTTAGGTATCTTACTTTATATGAAAGTTCTGGAAACGCCTTCTTTAATATCATAGTTCCTAATTCATAACAGGCAACCTTTTGATTAAATACATTTCTTGCATTCTCTGCCTTCTTTGCCTGTTCTTGAGAATAGCAAAAGACTATACTATACCCTTTTGGCAAGGGAGCACTACCTACAAATTCAAACTCAAAGAATCTTATCTGACTGATATTACCTTTCATACCGAACTTTATCGCTGCATGGTCACCTGAACCGCCTCTTGTCCCAACATACCATTCGCCTTCACCACATAGTTGAACAAACTCCTCTGGGGGTATATTAAGCTGATTGACTAGTGTGATTGCCTCTGCTGAAGCCACCACCATACTAGAAGAAGAACTTAAACCGGAGCCTATAGGAATATCACCTACTACCACCGCATTCATCCCTAGTATCTTTTTATCCCTAAATCTCTCCTGTAGCTTTAATGCGGATGCTTTTACATAGTTTGCCCAGTCTCCTAAAGTTTTATTAAGTTCTTCTTTAAACTTTTCACTATTTATAGCCTTAGTCCAACTAGACCAATCTAACTTAGACATCTCTTCAGAAATAGAAAATTCTCTTGGAGGGAATCTATCCTCTTGTAGATTGAATAGTTTTACAATATCATCTTCTCTCGGTTCAACTACCATAATAATCTCTTTGTCTATTGCTATAATATTTACTGAGCCACCTCTATGGTCTATATGGCGTCCCATAATATTTAGTCTTCCAGGAGACCTTATAATAGAAACCTTTCTATCTGGCCCAAATCTCTTAGCAAATTCCTCAAGAACCTGAAGATATTTATTTATCTTACTCTCTATAACAGAAGAATCATCCCTGTATATATCTTTGAGAAGCCTTACTAAATCTGGAGACTTACTATTAAAGAGTCTTATCCAGTCAGTAACTGTTTTGTAGTTACTAGGATTTCTTAAAT
>JACIXS010000340.1 GCA_014360335.1 bacterium
GTGGAAGAGTTTTCTATTTCTGTGGTAATATAGACGAAACTTATCTAGAATTCCATTTCCCAGAGCATAGAGAACTTATGACAAGACCAGTAAAGCTTTTTAGTTCTTCTATGGTGGTCACAGATGCACCAGAAACTGTTGAAATAAGTATTAGGAAGCAGGAGATGAAGAATAGAATAATCTTACATATTATTAACTTTACAGGAGAGATGACCCGCCCTATAAATAGAGTAATACCTATACATAACATCAACATCAGTCTTCCTTGGATAAAAGAGGCAAGTAAGGTAATGCTATTATCCGAGGGTAAAGAACTCTCTTATAAGTTTGAGAATGGCATAAGTTTCACTATACCTAGGCTTGATGTCTATGAGGCTATAGTTATAGAGTAATATAACAGCTCCAATCTAAATTACAGATAAAGTTTATAGAGTCACAAATCCTTAGTTAGATGAACTATTAACTAGAGGCTATAGGATTACACAATCCCAGAATTATTTACCTATGACAATATCACAGAACGTTAACATATACTTGACTTGAGGACTAAAAAAGTGTATGCTTTAAGAAAAATTAGGAGAAGAAACCTTTAGAAGGGAGGAATATTTATGAGAAAAGAATTAAAAGCGAGGGAAGGTTTTACTCTAATTGAGCTTATGATCGTCATAGCGGTCATAGGTATCCTAGCAGCAGTCTTAATACCTTATACATTTAGGGCTCAGGACAGGGCAAGAGAGACCGGTGTCATAAATGCGGCACGGGCAATACAGACTGGGTTAGAGTTGTACGCATCGAATAGGACTAAGGCCCCGTGGTATCCACAATCAGCTACTGATATAACCGGACCTAGTAGCACCGCACTTGCAACTTTAATATCTCCAGCACCTAAAAATCCATTTAATGGAGAACCTTATCTAGAAGTTATAGCACCAATTCCTGGAACCGCTACTCAGTTTATCTTAGGCGGAACGAGTACCACCAACGAAAACGGTGTAATTGTGTATGAGACCGATGGTAACTCCTATACTTTAACGCCATATGGCGCTAACAGGATACTTAGTAATAATATCCTTACCGGTGGACGTTAATTCCCTTTTCCCAACAGGGGCTCATACGAGCCCCCTTATTTTTTTGTCTATGAATCCTTAAAATAGTCGTTTTACTAACTAGATTCTAAAGGAAGGTCCTATAAATTCACATTTGAATACCGACCCAGAATTATTTACCTATGACAATATCACAGAACGTTAACATACTCTATTGACATTTTCCTCTTGAATATTATAATTTTATATAGAATTTTGGTTTTTTTGGAGGGACCATGGGGATTACTGAAAGGAGAATAGAGTTTATAAGGGCATTGGATGAGCTATACAGGAAATATAATAAGCCAGTACATTATTCTCAAGTAGCAGAGAAACTAGGTGTAAGTAAGTGGACTGCTTATGACCTACTTACCGCTTTAAAGGATGAAGGTTATGTAGAATGCGTATATACTTTAAATGAGAGAGGAGGTAGGAGTACACTAGCATTTAAGGTCACACCTAAAGGGGAGGAGCTAATATCTATAGAGAAAAGGAAAGAGAACCTAAGTAAAGTAATAGAAGAGTTAAAAAAACGACTCAGTACTCTAAGTAGATTATCTGTAAATGATATCCTCCAAACTGGACTAAAAGATGTGTCTACTGTTAAATCTCCAATCTTAAAAGCTCTCAATATAACTGCTATACTCTTTATTATCAGTCAGAAGCTAGCAATAAATTGGGATAATATCTCATCGACTTATAAGACTCTTTCAGCAAGTATAGACCCTCAGAGTGGTCTATTAGGTTTAACTGCGCTCATTATAGGTGTTATTATTGCCAAGGCAGGCTTAAATAAATATAACAGTATCATAGATTCCAAAATTGATTCTCTACTAAACAGGTATAAGGAGCTCCTTAACGAATTATCAAATAGTGATAAAGAGGTTCTCTTTAATATTACTAAAGAAATATATAGAGGAAAATTTTTAATAGGAGAGGAGGAATAGGCTTATGGCATTTTTTGATTTTGCTAAACGTTATGTTGGGGGTCTGGTTATAGAGGAGGGGTTAAATTATCTGGCAAAGAATCCAGAGCAGAATATAGAAAAGCTTATAAATCTAGCAAGAAGATTT
>JACIXS010000341.1 GCA_014360335.1 bacterium
GATAGTAAGAAAGGTAGATAGGATAGTAAAACGTTATGGTTCTGATGGATTATACCTCTTATTCCCCACAATGGACCTAGAACCAGCCAAAGAGCTTATTAGGAAAGCAGAACTCGACTGGAAGTGAAAGTAGTTTCTCTACAACCGATTGATTTCTATAAGAACATCTTTTATAATATTATCAGTTATTAAGAAGGGTGGTGAGATATGGTATATAGATTTCTCGTAATTACATAAAATAAATTTTGAGCGGGAAGAAGTCTCTAAATTTTATTCTAAAAAATTTTTAAAGGAGGAGGTTAAGGCAATGAAAATAGCAAAAGTTTTATCGGCTTTAGTGTTATGTGTAAGTTTATTACTAGGTACAACTCAGTTTGTTTTTGGACAGAAAGAAGTTTCTTTAACTCAGTATGCTACCATAGCGGAGTATGAAAAGGCTACCGGTAAGAAGATTACAAAATTTAGTGAAGCTCCTATGTTACAAGAATTAGTTAAACAGGGTAAGCTTCCACCAGTTGAAAAGAGATTACCAGAAGAGCCTGCTGTAATTCAACCATTAGAAGAGATTGGTCAATACGGTGGGACTTGGAGGAGGGCATGGCTTGGACCTTCGGATAGCCCAGGACCAGGAAGAATTACTTATGATAATACTCTTAGATGGGACCTTACAGGAACTAAGATTATGCCTAATGTTGCAAAGAGTTGGAAGATATCTAAGGATGGGAAGACAGTTACTCTGTCTTTAAGAAAGGGGATGAAATGGTCTGACGGTGCACCATTTACAGCGGACGATGTCATTTTCTGGTATGAAGATATAATTTTAAACAAAGAGATAACACCTACTTTTCCCGTCTGGCTGACTGCTGGAGGAGTTCCTGGAAAGATCAAGAAAGTAGATGATTATACTGTTCAGATTCAATTTGAATATCCCAATGGGTTGATATTAGAGTTCCTTGCAGCAAACTGGATATTTGCTCCAAAGCATTATCTAAAGCAGTTTCATCCAAAGTATACAGACCAAAAGACTCTAGAGGAAGCATATAAGAAAGCAGGATTCGATGCTTGGTATAAATATTTCCAGAATAGAAATGATTGGATTCAGAATCCAGACTTGCCAACAATAAGGGCATGGAAACCTTCAAATCCGCCTGATTCTAAAGTATGGGTAATGGAGCGTAACCCATATTATTGGAAGATAGATACCGCAGGTAATCAATTGCCTTATATAGATAGGATTACCCATGAGTTAGTTGCTAATGCTGAAATGGTAACAATGAAGGCTGTAGCGGGCGAGCTGGACATGCAGTTAAGACATATAAACTTTATGGATTATACTTTACTTAAAGAGAACGAGAAGAAGGGAGACTATAGGGTAATAAGATGGTTACCAGCCCTTGGAGCAGATGTTGGAATATTTATAAATCAAAACCTAAAAGACCAAGTCCTAAAGAAGTTCTTTACTAATCCTAGATTCCGTCAGGCACTCTCAATAGCTATAAATAGAGATGAGATAAATCAGCTTATTTATCATGGTGTGGGTAAACCAAGAGCTGCCACTGTAATACCACAATCTGTATATTATGATCCGTCTGTAGAGAAACTGTATGCGGAGTATGATCCAGCCAAGGCTAATAAAATCTTAGATGACCTTGGTCTTAAAAAGAGAGGACCAGATGGATATAGACTTAGGCCGGATGGCAAGACATTTTCCGTAACAATAAATGTAGCTCCAGTTTTTGGACCTTGGATAGATGTATGTGAAATGGTTAAAGGCTATTGGGAAAAGCTCGGAATAAAGACTGCAGTAAATACTATGGAAAGAGCTTTACTTTACTCAAGAGCCTATGCTGGAGATTTTGAAATGATGGCTTGGAGTGTAGATAGGTCATCTCAACCTTGGTCTTATCCTTGCTGGTGGGTTCCTATGACTAATGAATGCTTCTATGCTCCTCTCACTGGAGTATGGTACACTACAGGTGGAAAGGGAGGCGAAGAGCCTACGAGTCCTGAATTGAAGAAGATAATAGAACTATACAACAAGATGAAAGTTACTACAGATGCAACAGTAAGAACCCGTCTAGCTAAAGAAATTCTACGTCTTCATGCTAAGAACGTCTTTGTTATTGGAACTGTAGGTCTTGTTCCAAGCACTATGTGTGTAGGGGTGGTAAAGAACTACTTTAAGAATGTCCCAGATGAAACACATGGTGCAGTATCAGACGTAATATTTAACTCTCCTGGCAATGGCTTCCCAGTGCAATTCTTCATAAAGAAGTAAAAATTTTATAAGGCTGGCATTTGCCAGCCCTTTTTTATTTTATCATTTTGTCCTGAAGTGAATACCAGAGGTCTAGAACTTTTTCAGGATTCTCATACCACTCTGGTAAGTCAGAACCAGAAGGCATAAATATTAATCCACATCTCGTTCCTTTCTCGCTAAATGGTCTTAGTATTCTCTCAAAGTAATCTCTTAATGTCTCAGTTTCCTCTCTTTGGAAGATACCAAAGTAGAACTTTTTATAGTCTAATATTAGATTCATAGTGGCATAATAGTCATATCTTTCTGGATTTCCAAAGTTTAATCCTTTTACATCTGGCATAGCTAGGAGGTCTTCTAGAAATTGATGCCCACTACCGCAGAAGTGTACCCATCCACCATTAAAAGGCTTGAGAGCTTCCGCTATATAAGGAGCAACAAACTCTTTAAATGTCTTTGGAGAGAGTAATGTTGTTGTATCTTCGCAACATCTTACTCCACCATTTTCCATATAGAGAGGTCCATGATATCCTGAATCTAGTGGTTCTCCTATTACATTCTTGAGCACTTTGGATACGCTTATATAGGCATTAGTAGTAATCTTTAGTAGATGATGGATAAACTTGGGATCGTCATATATATCTGTAAAAAGAGTATCTCCATATACAAGATGAGCTATATCTAAGGGTCCTTGGGTATCAGATAGATATATATTAGCCTTGCCATTTAATTTCTCTTTGAAAAGGTTTATATATTCTATGGCTGTTGGGACAAGTCCCCTATTTCTAACATAATCTTCATTGACCTCATCAGGATCTATAGAAAGAATCTGTTCCTTTGTTAGATGGTCTTTTAACCAAGGCATAATATCGTCGAATATTATCTGATTAAGACCAAAGATAGAAGCGACAAAACCTGTCCCTAGATTAGCCCTTATAGAGAGCTGAGCATCTCCAGGTAATCTTGCCCTTCCTATCAAATCCCAAAGATGCATAACTAGCATCTTTTCTGGATCGTAAAACTGCTCTTTGAGATTGTAAGAAGGAAACTTCTCTTTTTCTGGGACATAAACAGGCGGAGGAATGATTGGTATATAATCCGGTTCTTCTCCCTTCCATACACTAGCCTGTCTTTTCCTCCCTAACTCTATTCTCTCCAAATCTGGTTGCAGTAGTTCTAATACATAATCAAGTTCTGGTAGCATCTCTAGCGCCCCCTTGTATGTTTTTAGAATAGTATATCAGATTCATAGCTATTCTTCTATTAGATTTACCTCTCTTACTGGGAGGTCTTTTTCTCTTGGGATCAAAAAGCTTTTTATCTCGCAGGGTCTAAAGACAGCTGACCAAGTTCTGTCGAACAACTTAAAGTTTACTATTGTCTCTCTTCCAGAGGCCTCATATGCCCTAAGAATAATATCATTCCCATTTTCCGCCTCTTTTATAACAGTGACTATTATATTTTCTCTATCTACAGATATAAAGCTCTGCTCAGACGGTAGTCGTCCTGAGTGTTTACACTCTACAAAGGCTATAGGAGGATTGTTTAAACTTTCAGCTAATTTTACTGTATCGCCTTCTCTCCAATCTCCTCTGTGAGGATAGATTATATATGTGAACTCTTGCTCTCCTTGGTCTATATATTTATAGTCCTCATTAGGGTCTAATTCTCTTGGAATATGATGGGCATATACAGGACTCCTTAGGATAGTAAGAGATAGAATATTACTATCCACATCATAACTATATTTGGCATTGTTGATAATGCTTAACCCATACTCTCTATCTCCTATATCTATCCATTCTCCACCAGGTTCTTCTTCTCCATTACAGGGTCTAGTTATAAATCCATAGGGAATTTGATAGGTGGCAATTGGCTTATCCACATTGACTGGGAATCTAAGTTTTAGCATCTTTAACTGTTCATGCCAATCTACAGTTACCCTTACTTCTACCAATTTTATTGTCCTATACAGGATAAATTCCTGTATAAGCTTAGAGCTATTATAATAGCTTTCTACCTTGATTGTTCCCTTTATGGGTCCTGCTTCTACTATTTTAAGCTTAGCGTTTGAGAATCTTCCTACTTCATTTTTAAAGCTAAATACATTATGGCTCCAAGTATCGCTTGGATCATCTATAACTACAGGTATAGCTGAATCTCCAACAAAGACCTCTCTATTATTCTCTTTATCATATAATCTTTTTATATACCCTGTCTTACTATCTATCTCTAGATATAGCCAGTCGTTTTCTAAGATATTCTCTTTGATGGTTAAAGAGTAGGGGAAAGAAATATTATGTTTCTTAGATATCATTTTGTAAACTCTGTATCCATAAGGGGGGAGTTTATCGGTAAAGATAACTTTTGCTCTTCCACCTGGAGTAGTGGCGGAAGGTCTAGATATCTGTGAGGGAATTAAATTATTTTTCGTATCTAGAATAGTTAGCTCTTTTTCTCTCCAGGGGATATCGACTTCAATAGGTATAGTTCTCTCAAATGAAGTAGTATTAAATACTACAAGTGGTTCCCCCTCACCTTGAGTATCAATATCTTTAGCAATACTCTGTGTAGTGTAGACTATTACCTTACTAACTGTATCTTCTACCGCTCCATGCATAGCCTTTATCTCTTCATATGCTTCTGGTATGCTTGTTCCTGCTAAGATATCGTGAAATTGCGTAAATAGTAGTGTCTGCCAGCTAGATATAAACTTATCTTTTGGGTAGTTAAGCTTTTCTGTTTCTCTTCCTAGTATTGCAATCTTCTCCCCATTCAGTAATAGATGCTCTAGTTTTCTATTACTTTTCTTTATCCAAGATAAGACAGAGTAGCATCCGCTTGCATGATGCTGTAAATCATCCTTTACTACTGAGAATTCTATGCCTTTATGAGATATCTCTTCGAAGAACTTGTTCGGCGAGCTGAAAATAAGTCTTGGCAGATCATCCCTTTTATCTAATTCTATTATATTTTCTATATTCTCCTTTGTCGGACCTCCTCCGTGGTCTCCTACCCCATAGAAGCACATAAGTGTATCTATCTTTTCGTTGAGGTTCTCCGATACTCTTTTTACTTGACTTTCCACCTCTTTACCCCAAGTAGCGTATGAAAATGGAATCCTATATGCTAATACCCTTGAACCATCTGGACTCTCCCACCAGAAGATATCTCCAGGTAGGTCCTTTTCATGGGGTCCTGGTCTCATAAAGACATAATAGTCTATCCCCATCTTTTTTAAAATCTGAGGTATTATCCAGTTATGTCCAAAAGAGTCAGGATTATAACCAACCTTTGCTTTTATCCCAAATTTTTCTTTAAAAAACATCTGCCCGTATAATCCTTGTCTTACCAAAGCCTCTCCTGAAGGTATATTACAGTCAGGTTCTATCCACCATCCTCCTACTATGCACCAACGTCCTTCCTTCACTTTCTCCTTAATCTTTTCAAAAAGCTCAGGATCTGTTTCTTCTACCCATTTATATAGACAGGCGCTAGACGCAGTAAATATAAACTCTGGATATTCTTCTATTCTTTCGATGGCAGACTTAAATGTCGCTCTTGTAGTTACTAACCCCTCGTCCCACTTCCATAGCCAAACAGGATCAATATGGGCATTACCAATCATATGGAGTGTAAACTTTTTTCTCATATTCCCTCCTTTCTTATTATTATCTTTAGCCATTCTTTATACCTTGCTAGATTAAATGGTGGATTTCCCAGTAGATAATGATTGAAGAATTTCTTGCTATCTATTTCCCACTCTATGATAAATAACCTCTGTTCTCCTCTACTTATTCTGATTTTGTCTAAAACCTTCTTAGATAGAGGAGAGAGTAGAAACTTTCCAGAGCTCAATTCTTCCTCTGTCTCTACATCGTATACCCTATAGGTTCCCTTCTTCTCTGCTAGAGTGTCGTTTACTCCTACTATCTTTACATACCAACTCTCTGGCTCTGTTATCATTATGCAGAATGGTTCTTGAACCCTCTTTATATAGTAGTAAGCGAGCTTTTTACTAAAGTAATAATCAACTATAGCATCTGAGATCTGGGGCCAGCAGTCTATCACATTCCACCATATAATGCCACATATATCATCTGAAAGCCTTGCCCTCTCTATAAAGAACTTCTTTGCTTCTGCCTGTGTAATCTGACTTGCTAGAATAAAGTCTTCGATATTTTCTGGAATAATATCAAAGAGTTCTTTTATCTGATTAGCCATTAGTTCATTTCTATTGTAGCTTCTTCTCCTTGTCCTCCAGTGTTCTACAGAATGAGCTCTCCAGTAATCATTATCCCATGTCCATAGATACTCTTCAGGTATAAACTTCTTTAGGCTCTCTAAACTTGGACATCCATGATATCCTATCTCACTTATAAATTTCGCCTTATTTTCTACATAAAATCTACTCTTATAGTAATCCCTAGGTCCCCAGAGATGCTGTTCAGGTGGAGAAAGTTTTCCTTTTGACTTAGCTACTATATCTGAGATGTAAGGAGACGAAGGCAGATATGGTCTATATGGGTCTAACCTTTTACATACAGAAGGGAGGACCTTCCGAGTTAGTACATTATCAGATGGAAATAGATTCTCTAAGTTATAAGCATAATCACATTCGTTATCTCCTGCCCAAAGTATCAGACTTGGATGATTTCTTAGTCTTTTTACTACTTTTATAGCCTCTTCCTCTACTATCTTTTGGAACTCTTCAGTTTGGGGATATCTAGCACAGGCAAAGGCAAAGTCCTGCCATACTACTATTCCATGGGTATCGCAGAAGTTAAAAAATTCGTCTGATTCATAGACTCCTCCACCCCAGCACCTTATTATGTTACAACCAAGGTCATCGAAGAGTTCTAAGACAGGAATGGTTCTCTCTTTATCTCTCGAATGAAATGCATCTAATGGGACCCAATTAGAGCCCCTTAATCTTACCGGAATGCCGTTTATTATAAACCTAAATACTCCGTCTTCTGCTGTTTCTGTCCTTTCTAGATGAATCGTTCTAATTCCTATCTTATCTATCCTTTCATCTAGAACCTCTTCTTTATAAATAAGTTCGCATTTTACTTCATAAAGATTTGGCTCCCCATACCCTTTGGGCCACCATAAGAGAGGGTCTTTTAGATTTATAGTTATGTGTCCTGTGATGAACTCTACCGGGAATTCAAAGATTTGTCTTCTATTTTCTTTATCAGTAAAGGTAAATCTTAAGGTAAATTCTTCGAAGTATTTGATATCAGTCTTAAATTTAAAGAATACGTCTAAAGTAGCAGAGTTGTCTTCTATCTTTGCTGTAGCGTAGTAGAGTTCCTCTATCTCATTATCTTTAATCTCTTTTAATTCTACATCCTTCCATATTCCTGATGACACTATCCTAGGGGCTATATCCCAACCAAATGAGTGTTGAGCCTTTCTAAGCCATAGTGCTTCATCTCTTCCTTCCCAAGAGATACTAATTGCCTCATAATTCTTTTCTTTTGCCCAGAGTAAAGGAGAATCTATCTTTACGACAAGTTGATTCTTCTCCTTCAAAAGCCCAGTTACATCGAATTCGTACTCGACAAACATGTTAGTAGTTTCACCTAGGAGCTTACCATTCAGCCAGATAGTGCTAATAGTGTCTATACCGTAAAAGATGAGCTTAAATCTTTTATTAAGTAACTCTTCAGGAACTTCAAACTCTTTCTCATACCACCACTGGTAGAACTCAAACTTACGAAGGTTTAAATGGTTTCTCCCAAAGAATGGGTCTTCTATAAGCCCTGCATTTAAAAGATCTAGATATACATCTCCAGGTACATTGGCCTTAATATGCTGAAACTTTTCTTTAGCCTCATCTATATTCTTAACTTCCCCTTGAGGACCAAAGTATAAATCCCAAGTACCAGAAAGAGAAAACATAAACATCCCCTACTATTTCATCTCCTCTAGAGGTCTACTCCACTCCTCGAATACTGCCTCTATATTCTCCTTTGGGTCTTTTAAGCCCCACTCACACTGAGCAATTACCCCACCTCTACCTGTATCAAGAGCTCTTCTTACCCTTCTTACTGCCAATTTTACCTCTTCTATCGTCCCAAAGGGAAGTATATACTGTCTGTCTATCTCGCCCCAAAAGGTAACCGTCCCTTTATATTTTCTCCCCAGTTCTTCTATATTCATACAGAAGAGCTGAGAGTTTATCGCATCTATCCCTATCTCTATTAAGTCTGGATAGATTGCTTCTATATGTCCATCTGAATGGAAGAATACAAATTTACCATGAGATTTTAGAATTTCGCAGTAATCTTTATATAGAGGTTTAAAGAATTCTCTCCATAGTTTGGGGGAGATAAGAAGTGAATTTTGCGTACCCCAGTCATCCATAAAAGAGACACCATCCACATCTGTTTTTGCCCACATCTCTAATTCCCTAATATAAAATTCATGAAGCATATCACGTAAGACATATATCTCTTTTACCCCATAAGCTAGGTCTAGAAATAGATTTTCTGTTCCTCTTAAGAATTGCATCCTTTCGAAAGGTCTTACCTCAGTGCCAACTCTGACAAACTTATCCGTTTCTGCACAACTTTTATTAACCTCTGAGAGGTCTGCCTCCTCTAATAATTCCCAAGGTGGTTGATAACTTTTCAAAGCTGACCAATCTTTCAAAGGCGGGTCTTTCACCTCACCTATAACTCCTGATTCAGCAACTCTCCAAACGCAACCCCAAGCATCTATATATTCTCCAGCTATATTTGGTTTACCTTTTGCCCTTCTGCTAGTGCCATATCTATATTTAGGTGTTGTAAAATCGGATGGATATTTCTTTAGAATCTCTTCTAATTCATTTTTCCTAAACATTTCTACCCCAGGTAGGTACCATAGGTCTCTTGGAACCCTATCAGGATTTTCAAACCTTAAAGCCCTTATAACTCTTTCCCTTGAAGTCATTTGACCTCCTAGATTAATTTTAGCACTTTCTTTAACCTATCTTTATAAATATCCCTCTCATATACAGATATAAAAAGAATAGCCAAAATGCCAATATATAGAGAATCGTAAAGCTCCATCCTCCTATTACTAAACCAAATTTGATTATAAGAAGATGAAGTATCGCCTCTTTTACAGAAAGCACAGAACCATTTGGCATTCGGTATGTCCATCCATCAAGAATATAGACCTTAAAGAGGATAGGTAATATATAAGCTAGAATTGCATTTCTTCCTAATACGACAAAAGGAAATGTCCATCTTCTCCATCTAATTATCTCTACTACCAGATATATAATATCTAGTAGTAGAATACCTAATCCTACCGAATAGAGAACATAAGAGGATGTCCAGTAAGGTTTATTAAAAGGAATGTCTAAATTCCATGCCAAACCACTTAGAATTAAGAGGACACCAATAGAAAAGAATATAATTAGTTTTTTTCTAATTTCCCTTTTCATTAGTATAGTTCCTATAATAGAACCTATAATAACCAGGGCAGAGGTTGGAATTACGCTAACGATCCCGTTGAGATGGAATTTCTGAAGGTATGTTATATCAATATATTTGATGATGTTTCTATCCTCTGTAAATGTCCCAGGCCTTACTCCAGGGATAGGGACAAATTTTATCATAGCCCAGTGTAGTACGAGAAAAAGACTGGCTATACTAGTCCGGTAAAGTATGGGGAGAGGACAAAATATTACACCTACAAAGTAAGCCAAGCCTATAAGCTGAAGCACTTCCATACCAAGGTATGGTTGTTTATATACACTTGATGTGAGAAAACAACCAAGAAGAAAAAGGTTTATAGTTCGTTTTAGTGCTTTTAGATTATATCTCCATAATGGAACTCCTCTTTTCCTACTCGATGAGATAGAAAAGGGTATAGACATTCCAACTATCATTAGAAACCATGGCATGACTAAATCAGCAAGTGTTACTCCACCTCCCCAGGTAGCATGCTTTAAATAATACGGGGTTATAGCATCTATCGCTACATTATTTACTAGTAACATCAATAGAATAGTTATGCCTCTAAAAGTATCTATAGGTAAGGACCTATTAATAAACTTTTCGTTCATTTAGAGATATCAAAAGGGAGGAGAAGACTAATTTCCAAATATCTTTTCCTCCCTTAAAAGGTCTTCTTTAGATTATTCTGAGAACTTGAAACTTGCTATTATCTTCCTAAAGGTAGCTTCCATATTCTGAAAGCTCTCGGAAACTGTATCGCAAAGAACAGCTATACCATAGTTATTCTTCACAGTATAAGCTTCTATTGTCTTCACAGGAATGTTAATATTTTCGCCCTTAAAAGTAAATGAGTACACTCTTAACATACCTGGTGTTCCTGCCAAAGTATATTCCGTTATAGAGTCTTCAGCATAATCAGGCAGATTATCCTTTAACCATTTACCCACCTCTTCGGCGTATTGCTTGGCAGTAAAACCTTCGGGGATCTCTTCCATCATTACGATCAATTCAGAAGATGATTCTTCATCATAAAACCAAGCCAATGCACCTTCTAACTTACCTTCTATCCACCCTTCAGGGTAGGATATACTGAATCCTATTTCTGTATCTGTATAGGTATTCTTTAGTTCTTGGGTTTCTATTTCTTGAGCCATTGCAGGAACTACGGAGAAAAGGAACAAAAAGGCTAACATCATACCAACTAGCACTTTCTTGTAGATCATCTTACTAAGCCTCCATTTCTTTTTAGCCATTGGGCCATAGATTTAATTACAGTTTATTATACCATATTTTTTATTATGGTAAAATAGAGATAAGACTTTTAACAAAGGGGTGTATGATTTTGACTTATAGCACAATTATGGAGAAAGAGATTAGAGAAGAGCCAGAAATACTTAATAATATTTTGAAGAACAATACTCCTATATTAACTAGTATTAAAAAGTTCTTGGGAAATAAGGATATAAATGGTATATACATATCTGCTAGAGGTACCTCCGATAATGCCAGTGCATTGGGAAAGTATCTGATAGAATCTATACTTGGTTATATTACTGCACTCTCTGCTCCATCTCTCTTTACAATATATAAGAATCCTCCATCTTTAAAAAACAAAATTGTAATAGGGGTATCACAATCTGGTAAAAGTGAAGATGTCTGTGAGGTGCTAGAGTGGGGCAAAAGAGAAGGTGCTTTCTGTATAGCTATAACAAACCACCAGGATAGCCCCTTGGCAAGCCTAGCTGATGAGGTTCTTCCCTGTTGGGCGGGTAAAGAAAGGAGTGTCCCTGCTACTAAGACATATCTAGCTGAGATATTTAACCTATATCTATTCTGTTCAGTTATAGGAGATAGGAATGATATATTAGAGTTATTGAAGGATGTACCTTTGTGCATAAGCGACATTATAGAAAAGGCTTTTGAAATGGATGTAAGTAGATTTCATTTTATGGATAAGTGTATCTGTATTGGAAGAGGCTTTAACTATTCTACAGCTATGGAATTTTCTCTAAAACTTAAAGAGACTTCGTATATCTTTGCTGAAGCTTATAGTTCTGCTGATTTTTTACATGGACCTTTAGCTTTAGTTTCCTATCAGTTACCTGTCTTTGTCTTTCTTCCTTTAGGACCAGCTTACAGGCATCTAAAAGAGGTTATAGATACACTTAGAGAGAAAACTAAAGATATATTTGTATTTGGTTTTGATGAGTCAGAAATTGGAGAAAGTGGATTTGTTATACCTTATAAAGTAGATGAAGTTTTAAGTCCTATACTTTTTGCCCCTGTTTTTCAGGCATTTGCCAATAAGTTGGCATTGGATAAAGGGTTTAACCCTGATAGCCCTAGATTTTTAAAGAAGGTGACTATAACAAGATGAGGATAGTTGCTTATAAAGTAAAGTGTGACAAATTTCTACTGATTTCTAATGATAGAGTAACTGGAGATTGCTTTCTTAAGGAAAATATAGGTAAAGAAACTATAAAGACGTGTAAGATAGATGAAAATTGTAGGCTACCAGAAAGACTTGAGAGGCTTATCTCTAGATACGTTTCTTCTTAGTATATACTCAGCACTCTATGATACTTTTGGCCCACAACATTGGTGGCCAGCAGAGACCAGGCTTGAAATAGTAGTTGGGGCTATTCTTACGCAGAATACTAATTGGAAGAATGTGGAAAAGGCTATAGATAATCTCAAGGAAAGTGGAATTCTCACTATTGAAGGTATTCTAGAAAACAAAGATAGAATACCAGAGTTGATAAAAAGCGTTGGATACTATAGAATAAAGACGGATAGGCTTATAAATCTTATGAATAAGATTAAGGAATATGGGTCTCTAGAAAACTTTTTAAGTTTACCGTTAGAGAGGCTTAGGGAGGAATTACTCAGTATAAAAGGGATTGGTAAGGAAACTGCAGATTCTATAATACTGTATGCTAGTGGTTATCCAATCTTTGTTGTGGATGCCTATACTAGAAGGCTATTCTCTAGATTGGGAATAATAAGGGGTAACGAGAGTTACGATGAGATTCAAAATATGGTGATGAAAAATACACCGAAAGATGAATATCTATATAATGAGTTTCATGCTCTTATAGTAGAGCTATGTAAGAGGTATTGTAGAAAGAAACCTATCTGTATTGGTTGTCCAGTTGGTAAATTCTGTGAGGGGGTTGAGAATGAAGAGTTCTATAATAAAGGCTTATAGAGAGTTATATGTGTATGTAAAACCTTACAAATTGCTTGTGCTCCTTTTATTTCTTTTTACCGCTCTTCTAGCCCCGGCTAGACTTATCTTTTCTCCTATTTTGAGATTTCTATTTGATGAAGTCTTTAACGCCCAGAGAGCCTACAATGTAGCGTTGAGAAATCTATATACAGCTATACTTGTTATTATTGGGATTACTATAATCCAGAGTATAATCCAATATTGGCAGATATATATGCAGTCAGTAATAACTCAAAGAGTGATGAATGACCTAAGAGTAAGGGTTTATGCTCATCTACAGAAGCTGTCTATGGAGTTTTATCAAAGATGGCATACTGGTGAGATAATATCTCGTTTGTCTAACGATATAACGCTGATACCGCAGGCTCTTAATTCAATCCTCATAGATATACCTTTAAGTAGTTTTATGCTTGTTGGTGCCTTGGGGTATATGGTATATCTTAACTGGAAGCTTACTCTATTTACCCTAGCTATACTTCCATTTATAGCATCAGTGGTCTCTTACCTTGGAAATCAGATGGTAAGAGTTACTAGGCAAGTTCAGCAGAGATTTGCCGAATTGGTAAAACTTCTAGAGGAGAGAATAAGCGGTGTTCATCTGATAAAGTCCTTTGGTATGGAAGAATCTGAGATATTTAGATTTCAAGAAGTGAGTAGAGAAAGTCTAGAGGCATCTTTAAAGAGTGCTAAGATTATAGCTACACAAACACCAATAATCACCTTACTTCAGACTATAGGTTTATTGGGAATCTTATGGTTTGGTGGTCTACAGGTTTTGAATAAGAGTATGACTTCTGGCAGTCTAATGGCTTTTTTCACCGCTTTACTTATGATGGTAGACCCAATATATTCTATATCTCGAAGTTTTAATACGATAAGTCAGAGTGCAGGAGCTATAGGAAGGATATTTGAGCTTTTTGAAGCGGAACCTCTAGTAAAGGAAAAGCCCAATGCTATTACTATTCCTATAAGAGGAGAGATAGAATTTAAAAATGTAACATTTGGGTACAGTGATGGGGACCCTGTTATAAGAAATATCTCATTTCATGTAAATCCTGGAGAGATCGTGGCACTGGTAGGTAGAAGTGGTGCGGGTAAGACAACTATAGTGAATCTACTTATGAGATTTTACGACCCTCAAGAAGGTTCAATCTTGATTGATAAGATTGATATAAGAGACTTTAAGATATATTCACTTAGACAGCAGATGAGTATAGTTCCTCAGGATACTATACTATTCTCTGATACAATTTTAGAAAATATAAGATATGGAACACCATATGCAACAAGACAGGAAGTGATAGAGGCTGCTAAATCCGCTAATGCTCATGATTTTATAATGCAGTTACCTAAGGGATACGATACTGTAATAGGTGAAGAGTCTGGTATAAGACTCTCTGGTGGGCAGAGGCAACGTATAGCTATTGCAAGAGCCTTTTTACATAATCCTAAGATCCTTATCTTAGATGAAGCTACATCTGCTCTAGACCCTGAGTCAGAATCTCTAGTGAAAGATGCAATCATCAAGTTGATGAAGGGAAGGACTACCTTTATCATCTCTCATCGTTTAGGGTTTGTTAGAGAGGCTGACCATATATTAGTGATTGAGAATGGTGAGATAGTAGAGAAGGGAACTCATAAGGAACTTCTTGCTAAGAATGGTATATATAAAAGACTTTATGAAGCTGGGTCAGAAGCAATATCGACTTGATTTATTAGTTTATAGTTGATATAATCCATAAAAATTATAAAATGGAGTTGCTTTTATGAGAACAAAAAGAGATAAGGGTAAAACTTTAGATAATGTACAGAGCCTAGAGAGGGCATTAAAGATAATAGACCTCTTAGCACACTCAGGTAAGCCTATGGGGGTTACTGAGATAGGTAAACTTATAGGGGTGCATAAGAGTACAGCCTATAGGCTTGTGAGCACATTGAGACAGTTTGGTTACGTAGACCAAGATGAGGAAACGGAGAAATATTTTTTGGGATTAAAACCTTTAGAGCTTTCTAGCATTATAAATGAAAGACTAGATATAAAAGAGATAATTCATCCATATCTAGAGGATCTTGCAGATAAGACAAATGAGACGGTACATCTAGCAGTTAGGGAAGGGGATGAGATAGTATACATAGACAAGGTCGAAAGCAAACATACTATTAGGATGTATTCTAGAGTAGGGGCTAGGGCTCCTCTATACTGTACTGCATTAGGTAAATGTTTGCTAGCTTTTGGACCTGAAGAATTGATTAATAAGTGGATATCAAAAGATACCCTTCCTCAGAGGACTCCAAACACTATAAAGAGTGGAAAAGAATTAGCTGAAGAGTTGGAGAAGGTTAGAATGTATGGATATGCTCTAGATAGAGAGGAATTTGAGCCGGGTATAAGGTGCATAGGGGTCCCTATCATTAACAGAAAGGGTAAGGCTATATCAGCGATGAGTATCTCTGTTCCATCTTTTAGACTAACAGAGGAGAGATTACAGGAACTGATTCCGATTATTCTTAAGACAAGGGATACTGTTTCTGAAAAATTAAAGTATCTGTAAAGGAGGAGAAATAACTTGCCTAATATAGAAGTAACTTATGCAGGTTTAAAGCTTAAGACTCCTATTATTGTCTCTTCTGCAGGTATAGTGGGATATGCCCATCAGGTCAAAAAGGCAGAGGATTATGGGGCAGGGGCAGTAGTTATGAAATCTTTCTTTGAAGAAGAGATATGTAGAAAGGCTCCAACCCCTAGATTTAAGTTGATAAGGAGAGGGTATAATGGAAATGCTTCTGTTACTCTATATTCTTATGAGCAGGCTAGTGAACTTGGACCAGAAGAGTATGCAGAAGAGGTCTCTAAAGCTAAGAGTATCGTAAAGATTCCTGTCTTTGCCAGTTTGAACTGTGTTACCCCAGAGATGTGGAATAGAATGGCGCATTTAGTTGAGTCTAGTGGTGCTGATGGAATAGAACTGAACGTGAGTTGTCCTCACGGTGTCCATATAATGGAGGGCAGGACATTAAAGGATGAGATAAGAAAGGCGCTAGAAGCCACTAGGGATGTAAAAATTCCTAGAATTGTAAAGCTAAGCCCTCAGACTAGTAATCCAATGATAGAGGCAAATGAAGTAGAAAAGAATGGAGGTAGCGGTGTAGTTGTATTTAATAGATTTACTGGATTAGATATAGACTTAGAAACAGAGACCCCTATACTTCATGGAGGATACGCTGGGCATGGAGGAGCTTGGGCTATTCACTATGTCCTTAGATGGATATCAGCTATGTATCCATATCTAAATATACCAATCTCTGCTAGTGGTGGTGTAACTAATGGAAAGGATGCGATTAAATGCATATTTGCAGGAGCAACTTCAGTTCAGATATGTACCGTTGTCATTCTGAAAGGTTATGAGGTTATAGAAAAGATCAATAAGGAAATAGTCGATTTTCTTGAGGAAAAAGGGTATACCTCTCTAGATGATATAAGAGGCAAGATTGTAGGGAAGATTCTATCCTATAAAGAAGTAGATAGAAGAAAGTTATACGTAGCATATATAAATCAAGAGAAATGTAATCAGTGTGAAATCTGCTATAAAGCTTGCTATTCTTCTGCTATTGGAAAAGATAGCAATAGATTTTACATAAATGCAAACTGTATAGGCTGTGGACTTTGTGTAGAGGTATGTCCGAGGAAGGCGATAGAATTGGTCAAAATATAGGATACACTATAATTTCTCTAATCCTGCATATTTTGCCAAGAGGTGCTTCTTACCAATATCGTTGAATACCACTACTAATTCTGTCTCTCCATCCTCTAAGGGACGTACCTCTTGAATAACCCCTTCTCCCCACCTAGAGTGCCAGACCTTCTCTCCTCTTTCAAAAGTAACCTCTGCCTTTGTAACTGGCTCTATGTACTCTTCTGGAATCTCTTTTACAAATCTAGACAATTCGTTACTATTAGTATGACCGTAAAGTGTTCTTATTTCTGCAGATGTAAGATAAAGGTATCTCTTTGCCCTAGTCATACCAACATAACATAATCTTCTTTCTTCCTCTAATTCTTCTCTTTCTCCCATAGAAAGGCTATGTGGAAATACCCCTTCCTCCATACCAGTCATAAACACTACTGGAAACTCTAATCCCTTGGCACTATGTATCGTCATAAGAACTACAGATGAGTTTTCTTCCTCTAATGTATCTATATCTGACATTAAGGATATATAATTCAAGAAGCTTTCTAGAGTTAAATCTTCCGATTGCCTTGAGTATTCTTTTGCTACAGATATTAACTCCTCCACGTTTTCTATCCTCATCTGAGCTGTGGCTGTCTGTAATTCTGATAGTTCTTTTATATATCCTGTTTTATCTAATACCTCTATAATTAAGTCTTCTACAGAGTGTAATTTAGAATAAGCTATCAGTGACTCTATAAGTTCTATAAATTTTTCTACCTCTTTACTTGCCTTTTTACCCAACTCTCCTTTCTCGACCAAATGTTTCATCGCATCTAGATAATTTATCCCCTTTTCGTTAGCATAATCTATAATCTTAGAAAGAGTAGCATCTCCAATCCCTCTTCTAGGGGTATTTATTATCCTCTTTAAGCTTATTCCGTCATATTGATTTACAAGAAACCTCAGATAAGCCAGAATATCTTTTATCTCTTTTCTCTGATAGAACTTTATACCACCAATGATTCTATAAGGTATTCCATTCTTTATCATCGCCTCTTCTAGGGCTCTAGACTGCGCATGTGTTCTATAGAATACAGCAAAATCTCCAAAATTTAGATTCTCTCTCTTTTGTAAAAGAATAATCTCTCTTGCTACAAAGTTTGCTTCAGCTATCTCATCTTTGGCTATATAGAGTTTTATCTTACTGCCGATTTCGTTATCTGTCCAGAGATTCTTGCCTTTTCTAAACTTATTATTTGCTATGACCTTATTTGCTGCTCCTAGTATATTTTGGGTTGACCTATAATTCTGTTCTAGACGAATTACCTTTGCACCGGGAAAATCCTTCTCAAACTCTAAGATGTTTCTTATATCCGCTCCTCTCCAGCTATATATAGCTTGGTCATCATCTCCCACTACTGTGAGCCTACGATGTGCCTGAGCCAATAGAAAGACTATTACATACTGTGCGTAATTTGTATCCTGATACTCGTCAACGAGTATATATCTAAATTTGTTCTGATAGTAAGAGAGTATCTTATCGTTCTCTCTGAACAGTTTGACCAGGTACATAAGAAGGTCATCAAAGTCTAATGCTTGATTCTGTATTAACTTCTCCTGATACTTCTGGTATACCTTGGCTACTATGCTTTCATAGTAGCTCTCTACAAATTCTCCATAAGTTACAGGGTCTATAAGGCTCTCTTTAGCCCTGCTAATTTTTTCTATAAAACTTCCGGGAGGATATCTTTTTATATCGAGATTTAATTCGGATATTACCTCTTTTATAAGAGTAGTTTGGTCATCCTCATCAAGAATAGAGAAGTTGTTATTTATTCCTACGTATGGTCCATATCTCCTTAGTATCTTTACTGCAGTAGAGTGGAATGTTCCTAACCAGACATCACTTACCTCTTTTTGTAGCAGTTTTGCTACTCTACTTTTCATCTCTCCAGCTGCTTTGTTAGTAAATGTAACCCCTAATATATTCTCTTCAGGTACGTCCAATTCTTTGACAAGATAGGCGATTTTGTATGTTATAACCCTAGTCTTACCACTTCCAGCCCCAGCAAGAACCAGAAGTGGTGCTTCAGTATAGAGAACTGCCTCTCTCTGTTGTGGATTCAATTCGTCTAGGAAGAACATTTTCTAGGTTAAACTTTTTCACTCTCTGGGATTTCTTCCTCTAGATAAACCTCTTTACTATCCTCATCATAGACAAATAATTCGGCATACCTACCCCAATCTATAGCTATCTCCATCTGGGCTTGGGCTTCACTAGTGCTAAATTTTGTCTCTAACAATTCAATAAAGAATTCTATTGGCATTCTATGGTTAGATTTATTCTTTAAGACTTGAATTATCTGCTGGATGAATGGAACATTAGCCAATATCTGTTTCCTAAATATCTCCTTCTTTTCTAGGACATCTGCCTCTGCAAAGACTTTTCCTATCTCTGTAACCGATATATCTCCACCTGTTGTATCTACAAATTTTAATAATTCTGCTGCCTCTATAACTGGTTGAATATCTGCTAGGTCCATACTTAAGTCTTCTGCTATCTTATAGATATCTTCTTTTCTTTCTAACTCTGCAACAAGTTCTACAAATCCAGCTATGGCTCCTACTCTTACATGAGGAAGGGGAATTCCATACCTCTCTGGCCTTGAGGGCTTAGTTGCTATAGGTTTACCCATCATAATACTGTAGATACGGTCAACCAATCTTAAAAACTCCTCTGATTCTCTATCTCTCCAGTACGGTATATTTACATAGATCTCCTGCTTTATCCTTCCTGGGTTCTTATCTAAAACTACTACTCTATCAGCTAAATATACAGCCTCCTCAATACTATGGGTTATAAGAAGAATCGTCTTGGTAGGGATTCTCTTTTCAATCCATAACTCTAAGAGGTCGTTACGAAGGTTTTCTGAAGTAAGTACATCTAAGCCTGAGAATGGTTCATCCATAAGAAGAACCTCAGGCTCTACTACTAAAGCCCTAGCAAAACCAACTCTTTGTCTCATTCCCCCAGACAATTCCTTAGGATATGCACTTTCAAATCCATCTAAACCTATTAGATCTATCATCTTTAGAGCTCTCTCCCTACGTTCTTTAAGGGGAACTCCTTTGGCTTTTAGTCCTATCTCTACGTTTTCGAGGACCGTTAACCACGGGAAGAGTGCTGCAGTTTGAAATACCATAGATACTCCTGGATTTACCCCTTCTACCAGTTTCCCTCTATATAAGACCTCCCCATGGGTTGGTTTTATAAGACCTGCTATCGCTCTAACTATAGTGGATTTTCCTGCCCCAGACGGTCCTAAAATAGCTACAAATTCTCCCTCTTCAAGAGAGAGATTTATGTCCTCTACAACGGTTATCCTAGTGTTGTTGGGCATATCAAAAATTATGGTTAGGTTTTTTGTCTCTATAATCGCCATGGCTTTATTATATCACAATGAGTAATGCTCTTCAGCAAGCCAGTATAATCTTCTCCAGAAGAACCTATTGATTAGAGTAACAGTTATAATCATCATTATAGTGCTAGCAGTCAAAACCCCAATGTCTCCTTTGTCCGCAGAATTACTAATTAATGCCCCCAAACCTCTTACCATTATGATTCTACCTCCAAAATGGACATACTCAGATACTATAGATGCGTTCCAAGCCCCTCCAGTAGCGGTAATGGCTCCGGTTACCAAGTAGGGAAGGACCGCTGGTATAATCAACCTTCTCCATCTTTCCATCCCCTTAAGTTGAAATACCTCTGCTGCCTCTTTTAGGTCTGATGGTATAGACATCGCCCCTGCTATTACATTAAAGAGTATATACCACTGCGTTCCTAAGAGCATAAGTAGTATAGAAGCTACCGACAATCCTCCTCTTAGGTTTATTAGCCACATGAGTATGATAGGAAATACTGCTGTAGCAGGTATAGATGCCAGAATCTGCACTATTGGTTGCATTACTGTAGATATCTTTGGATTCATACCAATTGTTACTCCAACTGGCAGAGTCCAAGCTATAGAAAGAACTACTGCTATAGTTACCCTTAATAGGGTGAGAAGGTCACTAATTATAATCTCTCCCCACATAGATACAGGAACACTAGAGATAAGAAATATTAGTCTTACAGATGCATATCCTATTATAATTAGAAACAACCCGAGGAATATGAACTTTAATATAGGAAAAGGATTAACTCTTCTTTCGATATACTCTTTCTTAGAGAATCTATTAGTTATCCTTTCCATAAAGGTATCTATTACCTGATTTATCCTTGTCAAAATGGTAGACCTCTGTAATATCATTAGAATAGTCGATGTTGGAACATTATTTCTAGCTGTTAATTCTACCTTAAACTTTTGAGCCCAAGCTATTAGAGGTCTCCATATTAGTTGGTCTATAAGAACTATTATAGCTATCATTGTTGCTAGCCCCATAAGAATAGCTTTAGTATCTCCTTTAATAGCTGCCAGTTGAAGATATGAACCCAAGCCTGGAAGTCTAAAATCTCTATCACCGAGGGTAAACATTTCACACGCCATTAAAAAGAACCAGCCACCGGCTACAGACATCATAGAATTTAATACCAATCCTATAGTAGAGTATGGAAGTTCTACATATAGAAACTTTTGAAATGGAGAAAGGTTAAAAACTTCTGACGCTTCTCTTAAGTCTCTCGGTAAAGAGCTCATAGAGCCATACACACTGAAAGCCATATTCCACACTTGCCCAGTAAATATAAGGACTATGCTACCAAGCTCAACTCCGATTCTACCATAGGGGAAAATAGCTATTAATCCTAAGATAACCCCTGGCATAAAAGATAATACGGGTACAGATTGTAGTATATCTAAGAGTGCTATCATAAAGGGCTCTAAGGTTTTATTATGGCTAGCGATATAACCGTAAGTTATGGAAAATGCCAGAGAAAGGATATAAGCCAAGAACTGCCTCAAAATAGAAAACCATGCATAAACTGGGAGATTTTTAGGGGATAATGATATATTTAATGTGTAAGTAGGAATCTCTCTCCACTCTTTGGCGGTACTTATGATACCATATATAAATGCAAAGAGGAGAAGAATTATTCCAACATCAATTATAGATATCTTTACTCTTCTTATCGGTATTGTTCTATAAATCAAGTAGACATCTCCTTCTAAATGGATTTTAAGGCTTGCGTTCTATTATATCATAATGCTCATAAAGAGAAAGAAGATATTAATGGGAGCTAGAAGTGAAATAATTCTTCTAGCTCCCATTTTAAAATTACTTCTTTTTAGATGTTCCTACTAATTTTTTAGTTTCGGAGGATTTATATATCATTTCTAAGATCCTAGTAACCTGTGCTGCTTCTTCTGCCTTTACTAGAGGCTCTTTGTCATTTATAAGGCAGTCCACCCAATAGGCAATCTCTCTATCATAGAGAGACTCTTGGCTTCTAGTTGGAACTGGTGCTATGTCCCATAGCCTATTATTACCTTCTTTATTTATGGTAAGAACATTATTTACAAGTCTAGCTCCTCCCTTAGTTCCACATAACACCGAGCCATGCTCGTCCTCTTTTATGTTTAAAGCCCAAGAGGCTTTAACTACTATAGTGGCACCACTTTCTAACTTTACAAAGCCAAATGCAGAATCCTCTACCTCAAATGACTTTGGATCCCATGGTCCCCAGGCGTTATATCCACCTAATGGAGCTAACTCCTTATAAGAAGAACCCAAAATCTCTACAGGTTTAGAATAATCTCCCATAAGCCATAGCGTTAAATCCAGAGAATGTGTACCTATATCTATTAATGGTCCACCACCCTGCTTCTCTTTGGATAAAAATACCCCCCATGTTGGCACCCCTCTTCTTCTGAGGGCTAAGGCTTCCGCATAGTATATCTTGCCAAGCTCTCCATCTAATATCATCCTTTTCAAGAGTTGAGCATCATCAGAGTATCTAGATTGGTAACCTACGCTTAGTTTAAGCCCAGTTTCTTTGGCTGTCTTTACCATCGCATCTGCTTCCTCTGATGTTATTGCCATAGGCTTCTCACAGAGGACATGTTTACCAGATCTCAGTGCATCTATTGTCATAGGTGCATGTAAGTTGTTTGGGGTGCAGATACTTACAGCATCGAGGTCTTTCATCTCTAATAGTTCTCTATAATCAGTAAACACCTTTGCCCCTGGGGCTCCATATCTTTCTGCCCCAGCTTTTGCCCTTTCTGGAATGATATCACAGAAAGCTACAACTTCTACTAGGTCAGAAATTTTTGCATAACCCTCTAGATGAACTCTGGAGATCCCACCTACTCCAATAATCCCTACTCTCAATTTCTTCTTACCTCTTCGCACAAGACACCTCCAAAATTTAATAAATTTTTCCCTAATTATAGCATATATTTACTAAGATAGATTGGTGTTGTTAATGAATTATTGAATGGTTTTACTCTTACTGAAAATTTAAAGTCTTGAGGATATAATAGATACTTTTCAAGAGGAGCAGGCCCACAACTTGCACTGCCAAGACCATTATGTTTATAGTCTATGTTTAATACTATGTAATCTCTAGGTATCAGCTCGCAGGTATGTCTTGCCTTTTCAAAATCTTCTGGTTCAAATCTATGGGCACTAAAGTTTATAGTAGGCATTCCAATAAAGAGTAGTCCGATTCCTCTTTTATCTGTCAGAGATACCCACTTTACATCTGTCCTGTTACCATTTTCTTGTGGTTTTACATAAGGGGTATATAATTCATCGACACTTTTTCTGTAAATACCAAAAGGATTAGCCTCTTTACTATCTATATAAGATTCTCCCGGTCCTCTGCCATACCAAATAACCTGGTCTATTTCCTTATTAAGTCCCATCTTTAATCCAATTCTAGGGAATACCATAGGGAGATCGCCTTGAGGTTTACCCTTTACCTCTATTAAGATATCTCCGCTCCCATAGATATGATATGTATACTCTGTATCTATCTTCCAGTTTACAACGGGAGGAGCCACACAGGACAAGACCTTTATCTCTACTAACTTTTCATTTTTTACTTCTACAGATACATCGTCTATCCTGTGCTTTAACAAATGCACGAACTTCTTCTTCCAGTTCTCTAACGCATACTTATCATTATCTATAGGAGCTCTCCAAAGGTTTAGTCTCGGTCCTATCTTTATTAACTCTACATTGTTATATATGAGTCTCTCTATAGTGCCTTTTACCTTGTTGAAGATTAAAATAAAGTCTGAGCCATTAATCTCTATCAAGTTATCTGAATCTTTATAAACCAAAGAAGGCATCGATTCAATAGATAGTCTCTTTGGTTCCCTCTTAGTTTCAACTGGTAGTTTGAACTGTGCCCATGCTACTATATGTCCCTTTTCTGCCCAAAGGGTATCACTTGCCAGAGTAAAGTATATATTCAACCAGTAATCAGTATTTGGTTCAGGGTCATCTGGTAGGTTGTAGGGTATAGTTACTACTCTACTCTCTTTAGGCTTTATCCCTTTTATAGATACCTCTCCTCCATCTATTGGTCTTCCATCTACAACTATATTCCAGCTCATATTTAGATGATCAAGAGAGATAAAGTCATAAAGGTTTGTTATTTTTACCTCTCCTTTTTTAAGGTCTATATCTTCCACTTTTACCGGCTCTATGACCTTTTTATACTCAATTAGGCCAGGGCTAGGAGTATGGTCAGGAAAGACCAAGCCATCTATCACAAAGTTTCCATCATTGGGCTCATCTCCAAAGTCTCCACCATAGGCAAAATACTCTTTCCCATCTTGAGTTCTTTTCCTTATCCCATGGTCCATCCATTCCCATATGCACCCACCTTGGAGTCTCTTGTACTTGTAAAAGACTTCCCAATACTCCTTGAGATTGCCTGGTCCATTACCCATAGCGTGGGCATACTCGCAAAGTATATGAGGTTTCTCCATATCTGCTAGCTTACCCAACTCCTCTAACTTCTCTACTGGAGTATACATAGTGCTTACCACGTCAGCTACCTTAGCAGATGTATCTCTCTCATAGTGGACCAATCTTGTTGGGTCATTCTTACGACACCATTCAGCCATTGCTTCATGGTTTATACCAAATCCTGATTCATTTCCTAAAGACCAAAAGATAATACAGGGATGATTCTTATCTCTATGAACGGTTCTTTCTATCCTGTCTATATAAGCTTCCTGCCACTTTGGGTCATTACTGATTCTATTTATGTCTCCTGCAAACGCAAAACCGTGACATTCTAAGTCTGTCTCATCTATGACATATATTCCATACTTATCACATAGGTCGTAAAACCTTGGATCGTCAGGATAGTGAGATGTTCGGACCGCATTTATATTGTGTCTCTTCATCAGGATTATACTCTGCTCAGCCCATTCTATAGGAACAGCCCTTCCGAAATCAGGGTGATGCTCATGCCTGTTTACTCCTTTTAACTTAATTGGAACCCCATTAACTAGAAAGGTTCCATTCTTTAGTTCGACCTTTCTAAAACCAACCTTGTTAGGTATTACTTCGAGAATATTATCTTTTTCATCCTTCAGAATAGTTACAAGATTATAAAGATACGGATCTTCCGCTGACCATTTTCTTGGATTATCTATGGGAAATTCTATCTCTATCCTCTTTTCTTCTAAAGACTTGAGAGAAAACACTTTTTCTGCTTCTTTTATTAACTTATGACCATCATCAAGAAATATAAACACTACCTTATGATTTTCAATATCCTTTTCTCTTGTGTTTGTTAAGTCCAGTTTGACCTTTAAAATTCCAGATTCATATTTTTCGTCTAGATCACCAACTATAAAGACATCTCTTATATAAACATCTGGTCTTATTATAAGATATACATCTCTAAAGATACCACTTAACCACCACATATCTTGATCTTCTAAGTAGCTTCCGTCAGACCACTGGTATACTCTCACTGCTAATGTGTTTTTACCCGTCCTTACATATGGAGTTATATCAAACTCTGAAGGTAGCCTACTGCCCTGACTGTAGCCCACCTCTTTTCCATTTACCCATACGTGGAAAGCGCTATCTACCCCTTCAAATCTTAATATAAACCTCTTATTCTCCAGTTCTTCATCTATATAAAATTCCCTACGGTAAGAACCAGTTGGATTTTCAGAGGGAACTCTTGGTGGGTCCACAGGGAATGGATACATAACGTTTGTATAGTGAGGATAACCATAGCCTTCCATTTGCCAATTGCTAGGAACTCTAATCTCTTTCCAATTACTTACATCATAATCCTCTCTGTAAAAGTCTTTAGGTGCCTCATTTGGTGAAGGAGCATAGTGGAACTTCCAATTACCGTTTAGAATTTTTATCCTAGCACTTACCTCTCTTTGAAAAGTCAGCGCGGAGTCTACATCAGGATATGGAATAAAGTAAGCCCTACTTTTTAACCTGTTCCTCTGTAACACTTCAAGATTTTCCCAATCATTTAGTTTTCTCTCCATTTTAGCCCTCCCATATATAAATTTTTTGTTATTATTCTATCAGATTTTGTCTATAGTCTCCAGCTATATTGACAGGGTTTGTTTCCCAAGATATAATTATAATGCAATCGTTTTTTGACTACGAAAGGAGGCGATAGAGGAGAGATAAGGGCATAATTTCTAATAAATGCTTCTTTATAAGTAGGGGTAGATAAAAGTTTATATACGATGGGACTGTAGCTTTTGTAGAAGTGTTTTAAAGATATATAGAAGAGGAGGGAAAATATGAGAGCTGTTAGATGTTTTTTTATAGGTTTATTAATTTTAGGTATTTGTAGCTTAAGCTTTAGTGGTTTAGCTATAGCTCAACAAAAGGCTACTAGTGTTCAGATATATAACAGCCTTCAAGACTATCAGAAAGCAACAGGGAAGAGAATTGATAAATTCAATGAAGCTCCGATGTTGGCTGATCTAGTAAAACAGGGAAAGCTTCCTCCTGTAGAGCAGAGACTCCCCAAAGAACCATTGATAGTTGTACCTCTTGAGGAGATTGGTCAGTATGGAGGAACATGGAGAAGAGTCGCTGTTGGGGTTAATGATGTTGGGATAATTAATAGCAGAATTACCTATGAGAATCTTGTCCGTTGGAGTGCTGACGGTAGAAAGGTTATTCCTAATGTAGCTACTAAATGGAAAGTAGAGGATGGAGGAAAGACTTTTACCATCTATCTGAGGAAGGGCATAAAGTGGTCTGATGGTCAGCCTTTTACTGCGGATGATATAATCTTCTGGTATAGGGATGTTTTACTCAATAAAGACCTCACTCCAACTTTTCCTACCTGGCTTACAGTAGAGGGTAAACCTGGTAAGGTTGAAAAAGTAGATGACTATACAGTCAGATTTAAATTTGATGCACCTTATGGATTATTTATGCAGATATTAGCAGGACCTAATGCCTTAGGTATTACTCAGTATCCTGCTCACTATTTAAAGCAGTTCCATATTAACTACACCTCTAAGGAAAAACTTGAGGCTATGGCAAAGGAGGCTGGATTCCAGCTGTGGCATCAATTATTTTCTAATAAACAGAGTTGGCAAAATCCTGATTGTCCAAGGATATGGGCATGGGTAATTACTACTCCTCCTCCATCTACTATTATTATAGCTACCCGGAATCCTTACTATTGGAAGATTGATACTGCAGGAAACCAGCTACCTTACATTGATAAGATAAGGTTTGATGTAGTCGAAAATGTAGAAGTCCTTAATATGAAGGCTATGGCTGGCGAGATAGATATGCAATTTAGGCATATTGTATGGACGAACTATACACTATTTATGGAGAGTAAAGATAAAGGGAATTATAGAATACTGAAATGGACTTCTGCAGAAGGTTCTAATGCTTTACTTATGCCGAACCTTAATCATAAAGACCCTGTATTGCGCAAACTTTTTGAAAACGTTGATTTTAGAAGAGCACTCTCTTTAGCTATAAATAGAGAAGAGATAAATCAGATAGCTTATCTAGGTATGGGTAAACCCAGACAGGCAGCGGTCATCCCTCAATGCCCTTACTATAAGCCAGAGTATGAGAAGGCTTATGCGGAATATGATCCAGCAAAAGCTAATCAATTGTTAGATAAGATTGGTTTAACAAAGAGAGATAAAGATGGATTCAGACTAAGACCAGATGGAAAGACGTTGACGGTAACTATAGAATATGCTCCTCTATTTGGACCTTGGACAGATGTCGTTACAATGGTGAAGAAATATTGGGAAGCTGTTGGTATAAAGACACTTCTTAAAGAAGAGAGTAGAGACCTGTTTACTACTAGAGCTCAAGCTGGAGAGCTGGATATCGGTATATGGACTATGGATAGGTGCTTTACTCCTCTAGTAGAACCACTCTACTGGGTACCTGGTATGCCGAGCGGAACACCTCCTAACAATGCTAACGAGTACCGGAGATGGTATAGGACTGGCGGTAAAGAGGGAGAGAAGCCACCTGAGGATATTGTAAAAGTATATCAACTCTATGATAAGGCTAAGAGTACTACCAATGAAACAGCTAGGACGAACTATGCCCATGAGATTATGAGATTGAATGCTAAGAACCTTTGGGTTATAGGAATAGTTGGTGTATTACCCCAAATAGTAATAGTTAAGAATAACTTTAGAAATGTTCCAGAAGATGCTATTCAAGACTGGCTACAGCTTACAGAAGGTAACACCTTCCCAGAACAGTATTTCTTTAAGACAAAGTGATAATAAAGGGGGGAGAAGCGGCTAGCCCCTCCCCCCTAAGATTTAAAAAGGTGGAGGTATATGACTAGTAGGGAGATTGTAATAAAGAGTTTAGAATTTGAAGGACCAGAAAGAATACCTATGACCTTGCCACCACCCTATCCTAACGATGTGGTTGGGGTGGGTCTAGGTCCAAACCCTTATGTAAGTGAAGAATGGGTGTATAAAGGAAATAATAGGTGGGAAAGGATAGATGAGTGGGGAAATACTTGGGCTAGACTTGAAGCTTACTCTAAGGGAGAAGTAGTGAAGGGAGCTATAGAAGATTGGAGTCAGCTAGATTCTTATAAATTCCCACCGCTAGACTTAGATTCAAGATATGAGCATGCAAGAAGAATCTTTAAGGAGACGCCAGACAAATTCCACATAGGATTTCTTCCAGGTTTTCCATTTAGTATAGCTAGATATCTAAGAAGAATGGATAATTTCTTACTAGATGTAGCTGCAGAGAAGGAAAATGTTACTAAGTTACTTAAGAATATCGCAGATTTACTTGAGATTGTCATAGAAAAGTTTGCCAAAGCTGGTGCGGATGCTATTATGTTTGCCGAAGATTGGGGAACACAGGATAGGCTCTTAGTCTCACCTAAATCTTGGAGAGAGTTATTTAAACCTGGCTTTGTTCAACTGTGTAATACCGCTCATAAACTTGGACTTTATGTCTTTATGCACTCCTGTGGACATATCTATGAGATAATACCAGACTTGATAGAGGTTGGGATAGATGTCCTTCAGTTTGATCAGCCTGCACTACATGGGGTAGATAATCTAGCTAGAGACTTTGGTGGTAAGGTCAATTTTTGGTGCCCGGTAGATATTCAACAGATACTTCCTCAGAAAGATGAAAAACTGATAGAAGAATTTGCTAAAGAAATGATAGAGAAATTAGGTTGCTTTAACGGTGGATTTATAGCTGGTTACTATCAGTCTAATGAGGCTTTAGGTCTTGACCCTTACTGGCAAGATGTTGCCTGTAAGGCATTTGTTAAGTATGGAAGTTATATAAAATTAAAGAAGGAGGTATAGAAGGTATGAAGCTTTTAAAGGTTAGTGTTACATTGATCTTGGTTTTGAGTTTCTTAGTAAGCGTATCTAGTTTAGCTTTCTCTCAGGAGAAGGTTGTTCCTGGAGAGTACTACAACCTCTCGGACTATGAGAAGCTAACTGGTAAGAAGATTCCCAAATTTAACGAGGCTCCTCAATTAGCAGAACTAGTCAAGCAAGGGAAACTTCCCCCAGTAGAACAGAGGCTACCTAAGAATCCTCTAGTAGTAACACCTGTAGAGGAAGTTGGACAGTATGGTGGGACTTGGCGTAGAGCCTGGCTTGGTCTTTCTGACCAGTGGGGTCCAAACAAGATCTGTGTTGAACACCTTCTTATGTTTGATAAGGGTGGAACTAAGGTGTTACCAAATATAGCAGAGAGTTGGAAGGTTTCTAAAGACGCCAAGGTCTACACGTTCAAGATTAGAGAAGGTATAAAATGGTCTGATGGAACTCCTCTTACTACCGAAGATGTAATGTTCTGGTATGAAGACCTCTTATTGAACAAGGACCTTACCCCAACAGTTCCTACTTGGCTTACAGCTGGTGGTAAGCCTTGTAAGATAGAAAAAGTAGATACCTATACGTTTAGAGTATCTTTCGAACAGCCAAATCCGCTATTCCTTATAAATATATGCAAATCTGGAGGAAATGCTTTCTTCTTACCGAAACATTATGGTAAACAGTTCCACATAAAATATGTATCGAAAGATGAACTAGAGAAGAAAGCTAAGGATGCAGGATTTCAATTCTGGTATCAGTTATTTGATGCAAAGGTAAGTAACTCTAATGCTTGGCTACAAAATCCAGAGCTTCCAGTCCTATATCCTTGGAAGAATACTACTCTTCCGACAGCTACTACGATGATCTTCGAAAGAAACCCTTATTACTTTAAGATAGACCCAGTAGGGAATCAGTTACCTTATATTGATAGAATAGCTCATGCCCTTGTAGAGAATAGAGAAGTGATTACAATGAAAGCTGTCGCTGGAGAGATAGATATGCAGACAAGACATATCAGTCTCCCAGACTATACGCTCCTTATGGAAAATAGGGCTAAAGGTAACTACAGAGTCCTCAGCTGGAAACAAGGTGTAGGCTCTGATGTTATGATATGCTTAAACCAAAACGTGAAAGACGCTACTTTACGTAAATTATTTGAAGATAGAAGATTCAGGCAGGCTCTATCTATAGCTATTAATAGAGATGAGATATGGAAGCTTGTATATCTAGGAATGGGTAAACCTAGACAGTGTTCACTTATTAGTGGTGTTGCTTTCTATGACCCAGAATGGGAAAAGATATATGCAGAGTATGATCCCAAGAAGGCTAATGAAATCTTAGATAGAATAGGACTTAATAAAAGAGATAGAGATGGATTTAGGCTAAGACCAGACGGCAAGACGTTAGCTTTGACTATAACATTCCCTAGTGGTATATTTGGTGCCTGGTCTGATGTTCTAGAAATGGTAAAGAAATATTGGGAGTCTGTAGGTGTAAAGGTAGCTTTACAGCCAGTTGAAAGGTCTTTATATGTTACTAGATGTAATGCTGGAGACCTAGAAATTGGGGTATGGAACTTTGATAGAAACGCAGCAGTAATGTCCGATCCTGGAAGGCTCTTAGGGACTGTTACCGATGGTCCTTGGGCTCCACTCTATGGCCAGTGGTATTCTACAGGTGGTAAAGGAGGAGAAGAACCCAAGGGGGATATTAGAAAGATTTATGAATTTTGGGATAAGGTAAAAGTTACTGCAGATGAAAAACAGAGAAATCGTTTCTTTAAAGAGATAATCAATCTCCATAAGAGGAATATCTGGATGATAGGGATTGTAGGAGAATTACCTCAACCAGTTGTAGTAAAGAACAACTTTAGGAATGTTCCAGATGGTATTGTCTGGGATGATACCCTTAGGTCTCCTAAGAATGCTAGACCTGAACAGTTCTTCTTTAAGCAGTAGCTATTGATAAACCTAGGGGCGAGCAAAATGCTCGCCCTTTTTCTTTTATGTTATACTAGTTATTGTAAATTTTCCTACAGGAAAGGAGGGATGCATTTTTATGCTAGATAGGACCATCTTTCGAATGTATGATATACGAGGTGAAGTTGGTAAAGAGATTACTCCAGAGGTAATGGAAATTATAGGAAAGGCTTATAGCATCTATCTGAGAAACAGAATAGAGAAGGAGCGATATACTGTATCTGTTGGAAGAGATGTAAGACTACACTCTAAAGCACTTTTTGATGGACTCGTTAAAGGCTTAAATATAGGAGGAATTAATGTAATAGATATAGGTATCTGCCCAACACCTGTTCTATACTTTTCCCTCTTTAACCTTGATGTAGATGGGGGATTAATGATTACCGCAAGTCATAACCCTCCTGAATTTAACGGGCTGAAAATATGTGTCGGGAAAGAGACTATATTTGGTGATGAGATACAGAGGCTTTATGAAATAGCAAGAGATATTGAGAGTGGGAAGATAAAACTAGACTTTGAGAAAGGAGATTTAAAGTCTTTTGATATACTGTCTATTTACAAAGATTTTCTTGCAAAAGAATTCAGAAAAGGACCTCTAGGAAAGATAAACCCTGGATTAATAAAAGTTGGGATAGATAGCGGTAATGGCTGTGCTGGGCTTATAGTTCCACATATACTTAAAGAATTAAGTATATCTTTAGTTGAACTTTACTCTGAGCCGGATGGTAGATTCCCAAATCATCATCCTGATCCTACATTATTAGAGACATTGGAAGACCTGATAAAGGCGGTAAAAGAACATAAACTTGATCTAGGAATTTCCTATGACGGTGATGTAGACAGAATAGGAGTTGTAGATGAAAACGGCAATGTTGTCTATGGAGATAAGCTAACTTATATATTTGCTAAAGAGATATTGAAGGATAATCCTGGTGCAAAGATAATAAGCGAAGTTAAGGCATCTAAGACTCTATTTGATGGTATAGAGAAACTTGGAGGAATCCCAGTACTTTCTCCAGTAGGTCATTCTTTAATCAAGAAGAAATTAAGAGAGGAATCTGCACTTTTAGCTGGAGAGATGAGTGGGCATATGTTCTTTAACGATAGATACTTTGGATATGACGATGCCATATATGCAACCTTAAGACTCTTAGAGATAGTAGCTAGAGAGAAACTGAGTAATCCTAACTTTGTTTTTTCAGACCTGCTAAAAGACCTGCCAGAGGTATATGTCTCTCCAGAGATAAGAGTGGATTGCTCGGAAGAAAGAAAGTTCCAGATAGTAGAAAATTTTCTACCAAGATTTAAGGCTAAGTATCCTGATGTAGCTAAAGGCATAGTTAGGGTTATAACTATTGATGGATTAAGAGTAGAGTTTTCAGATGGCTGGAGCCTTATAAGGGCGAGTAATACACAGCCAGCCCTTGTATTAAGGTTTGAAGCTACCACTAAAGAGAAATTAGAATTTTATAGAAGAATCTTTGAAGAAACTATTCGCTCCTTATGATTAACATACATAGACAGTCAATATTACAGGCAACAGTCTTACTTACTGCTATAGCATTTGTAAGTAGGGTTTTAGGATTTTTTAGGGAGGTTGTGATAGCAAGTATATTTGGAGCAAAGGCAATAACAGACGCTTATTTAGTTGCTCAGGTCCTTCCTCTAACATTGGCTGGACTAGTAGGAGGAGCTTTGACTACTGTCTTTATCCCTGTATTCTTAGAAGAAAAGGAGAAAAATGGAGAGGATAAGGCTTGGTATGCTGCAAATACTATTCTTAGCGTCTCCTTAGTATATCTAATTATCGCATTATTCCTCTCTTACCTTTTTACAGAACAATTTTTGAAATTAATAGCTCCTGGATTTCCACGTGATAGACTAGAATTGGCTGTTCTAATGACTAGACTTTTACTTCCTTCTCTTTTATTCTATGGGACTTTGGGAATCCTTACTGGTCTCTCTCAGTCCTATAAACAATTTCTAATCCCTGGTATAGGTGGTCTTCTCCATAATATATGCATAATCCTTTCTGTTGTAACTCTAGGTAGGAGTCTACCTCCCTTCAGTCTTGCTTTAGGTAATGTCTTAGGTGTCTTTTTGCAGACTTTTCTTGTATTTCTCTATTTAAAAAATAGAATGCCATATATAAAATGGCATATAGATTTCTCTCACCCTGCAGTTAAAAAGACCTTTTACCTTATGATTCCTATCCTACTTGGGACTAGTATTAGTTATCTAAATATCATAATTGATAGAATCTTTGCCTCTGGCTTACCTGAAGGTTCCATCTCTGCATTGAATTTTTCTGCTAGGGTAAAAGACCTTCCAGTTTCACTCTTCGCCAGTTCTCTCTCTGTAGCCATATATCCTACAACATCTGAGTTAGTTGTGGAAGGCAAAAACAACAAGATTATAGAGCTACTTAATAGGTCTATTAGACTTATCTGGTTGATAGTTATCCCTGCCACTATCGGTCTTATAGTGTTGGATAAAGAGATAATTAAGCTCCTTTTTGAAAGAGGAGCTTTTGATAGTAGGGCAACAATTCTTACCGCTGGTGCTCTTAGATATTATTCTCTAGGACTATTTGCATCTGCTGTTGGACCTATAATAGCTAGAGTCTTTTACTCTTTTCAGGATACAGTTACTCCTGTAGTTGTTGGCTTTTTTGCTATAGGTTTGAATATATGTCTCAATGCTATTCTTATAAGAGTAATAGCTCACCTTGGTCTAGCTCTGGCAACCTCTATGTCTAGTATATTTTCTTTTATCTTGCTACTAATTCTTTTAAGGAAAAAACTTGGTTATATAGGTGGAAGGAAGTTACTTTTTGATTTCACAAAGATTTTGTTTTCTTCTCTTATAATGGGAAGTATTCTACTTTTCTCTAAAAATTATTTAGATTTTATTGGGTCTGAATTTTTGAGAATAATTGTTCTTATATTGCTAGGAATATCTGTTTATAGTATTATTATGTTATTAATTATGAGTGAAGAGAGGGAAAAGCTAAAGACTATATTAGCTAGATTTATAAGAAAGTCTACTTTTAGGTAGGACTAAAAGGGAGGTGAATTATGTTTTACGATGATATAGATGCCTTAGGAACATATATAGAGGTATGCCTCGATAGGTATAGAGATAATACCTTTCTCTGTGAACTCGATGAAGACGAAATATCTGCCTCTATTACCTATGGAGAAGCTAAAGAAAGGATTCAGGGTATAAAGAGCATTTTAAAGGAGAACGGAGTAAAACCTGGAGACAAGATAGCTCTTCTTGGAGAAAATTCTATAAACTGGGGACTAGTCTATATGGCTGTAGTCACATATGGAGCTATAATTGTTCCTATCTTACACGAGTTTGATAGTGTTAGTATTTCCAATATTATTAATATGTCTGAATCACGAATACTTTTTGTCTCTTCGACATTACTTGAAAAGGTAGAAGAAGGAAACTTAAGAAATCTAGAAAAGATATATCTATTAGATGACTTTAGAGAGATGAAGGCAGAGGATGTTAAAGAGGTAAAGTCACAGTTAAAAAGTAGACTTCTTGAGTTTAGAAATAGGATAGACCAGTTATTCTTTGAGCGTAAGAATAAGATAAAACTCGAATCTAATAAAAGGTATACGCCCAAGGCAGATGATATTGCAGCGATAGTCTACACATCTGGCACTACTGGAAGGTCTAAGGGAGTTATGCTTACACATAAAAATATCTACTGGAACATTTTAGCAGCGTTAGACTATATAGAGATTAATAGTAAGGATAGATTCTTATCCATCTTGCCATCTGCTCATACGTATGAATGTACTTTTACTCTACTCCTCTCTATGGTTGGAGGTGCTAGTGTTTACTATCTTAGACAAAAGCCAAGTCCCAAGGTTCTACTTAAGGCTTTTGAGAAGGTAAAACCGACTATGGTTATGATGGTTCCACTAGTGATAGAAAAGATATACAAAAAGAGTGTATTGCCCAAATTAGAGGGTAATGTGCTTTTAAAAGGTGCCACCAAGATTAAACCTCTTAGAAAGCTTCTTTATAAAAAGGCTTGTAAGTCTCTTCTAGATGCATTTGGAGGTAATATAAAACTTATATGTATTGGAGGAGCTTCTCTTAGTCCTGATGTAGACCTGTTCCTTCTAGAAGGTGAATTTCCTAGTGCTGTAGGATACGGTATGACAGAATGCGCTCCTCTAATCACTTTTGCTATGCCTGATAAGAAGAGATTTCAGAGTTGTGGCTATCCTATAAAAGGAGCGCAGATTAAGATAGATAAACCTGATCCGGTAACCGGTGTAGGAGAAGTCTTAGTAAAGGGGCCAATGGTTACCAAGGGATATTATAAGAATGAAGAGGAGACTAAAAAGCTATTTACTGAAGATGGTTGGATGAGAACTGGTGACCTAGGGTATATAGACAAAGATAACTATTTATATCTAAAGGGAAGATTGAAGAATGTTATCTTGGGCCCTAATGGGGAGAATATATATCCTGAAGAGGTAGAACAAGTTTTATGCGAAAGTAGAGGGGTCTTAGAGGCTTTAGTATTAGATAGAGAGGGGAAGTTAATAGCGTATATATATCCCGATTATGACTTTTTGAATACAGAATTGAAACTTCTTGAGGCAGAGCCTAGTCAGGCGCAAGAAAAACTCGAGAAATATTTTGATAATCTCATAAAGGAGACGAACCAGAGACTCCCCAGCTTTTCTCAGATTAGAGATTTTAATATAGTAGAAAGGGAATTTGAAAAGACTCCTACACAGAAGATAAAGCGATACCTATATATGTAGCTTTTACTCTAGTTCTTGAAAGTTAAACAAATATACCCCTACGGATACCAGTAATGTGGATAATATAACGCTCGATATTATAGTTTTTATAGAGGAACTCCAGTCTACTCCGCTTACTATCCATTGGTTTTCTAGGGAAGATAGGTATATCGGATTATAGGCTTTTATAGAAGGAAACATATTTAATATGCCAAGAATTATAAATATAGCGATAAATATTCCTCCAGCTTGGATAATATTATTACCAACTGAACTTGAGAATATAGTTAAAGAGATGATGAAAGTCATATAGAAGAGGAATAACAAGCAACTCTGTAAAGATGTACCAAATTCCGTATAAGGAAAGAGTATCGCTGAATAGTAGTAACATAGAAAGAAGGATACTATAGTTAACACAAAGACCAGAGATATCTGGAAGAGAAACTTTGCTAGGACCCATTCTCTCCTATCTATACCTTTACTTACGATAAGTCCTGCAGTTCTGCGATTTTTCTCTTCTGCGATACTTCCAATAAATAGTAGGACTACTATTAAGAATACTATCTGGTTTAAATTCTTAAAGAACTGTAAAAAGGCATCCTTCCATGTAGGAGGAGGAACTATAATAGTAATCTCTGAAGAGATAGACTTTATCATCTCAGGCATAATCTTAGCAGTTATAGGGCTTAAAATAGAAAAGAGGAGAAATGTAACAATTATAGCTATAAGTTTTCCTGTCTTTCTAAACTCGATAAATTCCTTCTTCATCAGTTTAAACACCACTTGTTACCTCCAAGAATACATCTTCAAGCGATGGTTCTAATATTTCAAGCCTTTCTAATACAAGATCATTCTGGACAATAAGTTTTGGGATCTCTCTCAGAGTATACTGGATATCTGAAACCTCTATAATGATACTGTTATCTTTAATCTCTAAGAAATTTAAAGGTAATGTTTCTTTTATTTTATCTGAGAACTTTTCTAAGTTATCTACCTCTATCAAGACTCTTCTTTTCCGGTATCGCTTTTTAATATTTTCTATACTATCCTCTAGAATCAACCTTCCTTCTTTTAGTATGCCAATCCTATCACATATCCTTTCTACGTCTGTAAGTATATGGGTAGAAAAGAATACTGTCTTATTACCTTTTAGAGAGAAAATTAAATCTAGAACCTCTTTCCTACCCTGCGGGTCTAGACTAGAGGTCGGCTCATCTAATATGAGAAGTTCCGGATCTGGTAAAAGCGCCTGTGCCAAACCAAGTCTCTGTTTCATTCCTCTTGAGTATGTCCCTATTCTGCTCTTTTCATTCTTTAAACCTACTAAATCTAGAGTCTCTTCTATCCTCTTCTTTGGATTTTCAATACCTGTTATATCTGCTATAAAGGAGAGAAATTCTCTTGCAGTAAAGAAATTATAGAAATTTGGGACATCGGGAAGAAATCCTACCTTTCGTAGATAATTTCTACTTTTTCTTATATCTTCACCTAATATATAAGCAGTTCCTTTTGTTGGTTTTGCTAAGTTTAAAAGAACCCTTATTGTAGTTGTCTTTCCAGCTCCATTAGGTCCAAGATATCCAAATATAATACCTTTAGGAACTTCTAGGTTTAGCTCTTCCAGAGCCTTCTTATCTTTAAAATACTTGCAGAGTCCTTCTGTTCTTATAACACTCATTGTTTTCTTCCAAAGATAAGATAAACAATTACTCCCAGTATTTGAAATGCAACTATAACTATACCCCAAAGGATTTTAGGACCGCGCAGTTCTTCTACTGGACGTTTAATTAGGTCAACTAAAGCATATATCTGAAGCCCTACCTGTAAAATAAGTATCGGAAGAAAAAGTCTCCAGTTAGGTAGTACTGTCTCCATAATATTACCTCCATAGATTTAATTTTTTGTGACTCTTTTAAACAGATAATAAGAATAAACTATACTTAAGAGGCTAACAAGTATTACTCCGCCAAGTCCTACCGTAATATTTACTGGCGGAGGTAAGAATACTGCTGAAAGCATTAGGATTCCCCCTAAAACAAATAAATACCCTGAGACCCTATGAGTCCTTTTCCATACCTCTTCATTTGATAATGTCCAAGGTGTCCTTATACCAACAAACCAGTTATACTTTATTCTCGGTAGGTAGTTGCCTATAAGGATAAGCATTACCCCAATAAGTCCAGGGACCATTTTTGAGACTAGATAATCTTTTCCGCTTAGTACTACTATTAGTAAGACTATCTGTAAACAGGCAAAGACTATTACAATAAGTGCTCTTATTATTCTATATGTACTCTCAAACTTCAGATAATTCTCCCGTTTAGGGTCTACGTAGGGTATATAGAGTAAACCTAGGTACATAAGTGCTATCATTATCGGAATTCCAAATGCGCCCCAGAATCTTGAAGAATACCTGTCTACTTCTCCCTTAAAATTCCAGTGAGATGGGACCTTCTCAGGAAGTCTTGGATATACTAGTAAACCTAATAAGAATAAGAAAATAATAAGCACAATTAACGCCCATTCTTTTGAAATAACCTCTTTATTTACTCTGTACTGGGCTTTCATCTCTGTCTGAATCCTCCTTATTTTTACCTATACTCTCTAAAATCCATAAAATAAGTTCTTGGAATACTGTAGTATTTATTGAATAGATTATATACTGTCCTTGCTTCTCAGAAGTAATAAGCCCTGATGATTTTAAAACCTCAAGATGATGGGAGATAGTTGACCAAGATAGGTCAAACTTGCTAACTATCTCTCCTGCAGTCATATCTTTCTCTGCAAGAAGTCTCAATATCTTTCTCCTAGTGCTATCTCCTAAAGCCTTAAATATCAAATCTAAAGACATACTCTTCTCAAACTAGTATTTCGATATTTATCGAAATAAATTATACAATATAGATAGATACTCTGCAATAGGTCGCTGGGAAATCTATTTGACCATAGACTTTAATTTATTAATCTCTCTAGTTAACTCTATAAACTTTCTATTTAACTCTTCTTTCTCTTCATCTTTTGCCTTATCTAATTCGCTAGCTATCTTTGAGAGTTGCACTTCTAGCAAAAGTATTTTATCTTTAATATCCCCACCTTTAAGACTAGACTTTTTAAAAAGATAGTATTCATAGTCCCCAGGATAAACTGTTATCTTGTGGTTCTCTATCTCCCAGATTGTATCTGCGATCTTAGAGACAAAGTATCTATCATGAGAGACAAATACGAGACTCCCCTTATACCACTTTAAAGCCTCCTCTATAACTTCTCTAGACCTTATGTCTAGGAAATTTGTAGGCTCATCCATAAGTAGAAGATTAAAACCACCAAGGATCAACTTTGCCAAAGTGACCCTCACTTTCTCTCCCATACTTAATAACTCTATACGCTTTAGCGCTTCATCCTCAATAAATAGAAGACAACCCAACAGAGTTCTTATCGTTGTTATATCAGAGTTAGTAACCTTTCTTATCTCCTCTATAATCGTGTTTTCTGAGCTAAGAAAATTAACTTCCTGTTCTAAGTATCCTATTTTAGCAGATTTTGATATCCAAATATTACCATCAGTTGGAGCTTCTTTTCCAAGAAGTATACGAAGTAGGGTAGTCTTTCCTACCCCATTATCTCCTAAGAGAGCTATCTTTTGTCTACTTCTTACTGATAAATCAGCGTTCTCGAAGAGTAATTTATCCTCAAATGACTTAGACAGTCCATTACATTGTATTATGGTATCCAATCCTTTATCTGTAGCGTCAAATTCCAATTTGATATGTTGCTCTTCAAAAGGCTTTTCTTTAATCTCTAATCTCTCTATACGCTTTTCTATAGACTTACCAATTTTTGCTACTTTGGAAGCCTTCTTCCCATAGAAATCTTTAGAATATTTCCAAAAGGAATCTTTTCTGTCTTTTACTTTTTCTACAGCCTTTGATCTCTCCTTTATTTTTCTACTAGCCTCCTCTAGTCTTCTTTTCTCTTCAGTATACCTTTCATACTCCTTCCAAGCCCTTTCCAATTCTTCTTTTTTCTTTTGGGCATAATTAGAGTAATTACCAGTATATAAACTTATCTTTCCTCTATTAATCTCAATAATCTTGTTAACAATCCTGTCTAGAAGAAATCTATCGTGAGATACTACTAAGAGTGTTCCATTAAACTTACTTAACTCATCCTCAAGGAATTCTATCCCTTTTATATCCATATGGTTAGTTGGCTCGTCTAAAGTAAGAATTGTCGGTTTGTCTTCTAGAAGTTCTACCAATTTTAATTTTATCTTTTCTCCTCCACTTAAAGTCCCACAGGGAGAATCAAGAATATCCTTTTTCAGACCAATTCGCTTTAAATTAGTGCTCGATGATTGAACCTCGAAACATTCTCTCACTAACTTGTCTTCAGGTAGAGCCAAATCTTGCGGTAAATATCCAACTTTACCAAACACTTCAACATATCCTCTATCAGGCTCTAGAATGCTAAGTATGAGTTTTAATAAGGTAGTCTTACCTGAGCCATTAGGACCAACAATACCTATTTTATCTCCAGTATGGATGTCAAAGGAGAATTTCTCAAAGAGAATCTGTTCTCCATAAGACTTGGAAAGATCTCTAATTCTTATTGTTAACAAGGAATCACTCCTTATACCTTTTACCAATTTCAAGCCTATTCAGTATACCACATAGACTATAAGAAATTCAATTACTGATTTATAAAGGGACATTATATGTCCCTTTAGTCTGTGGTATTATTTATAATAAAATAAATAAAAATTGGAGGTAAGAAGGTATGATATATGTGACTCTAACTCCCAGTTTTAATTATCATGATACGAAGATTTTCTTTGTTGGACAGGTTTTAAAGTTGGTGAAAGAACCTGACAATATATACGATTATGAAGCAATCCGTGTAGAGTGTGCAGGTATAGGTAAGATTGGCTATGTTGCAAATAGTGTTAATACAGTTGTAAAAGGCACGTATAGTGCAGGTAGACTTTATGATAAGATGGATAACGAATCTTACTGTAGAATTCTATTTATCACTAAAAGCGAAGCTATAGGAGAGGTTATAGAGAATCCTAACGATGAGATTGGGCAGGAATTTAGGAGGTCAGAAGATTATGTAAGAAGGATTATAAATTACTTCGAAAAGACAGACTTCCATCTTTCTAAGAGTGAAATTGGATATAAATTAGAGGAGTCTCCATATAAAGAGGAGGAAATATCATAGGGGAAGAGCTTCTTCTAGTAGCTATTCCCCTGGAATCAGATTGAAAAGTTTTTACTAAAAATGACCGGCTAAAATCGATTTTAGAATCCTTCTTGCATTACCCTGTAATATATTGAGCTTGTCTTCTTCAGAGATCCTACTACTTTTTACCCAACCAATAGACGGTCTCGGGTCTATAAAAGGGAAATCCGTTCCAAATAGAATCCTCTCACTACCAATTCTATCTACATAATATTCGATTATCCCATTATACATAGCAGAACCTGTTAAATCTAGATAGACATTATTAACATCTCTTGCTAACTCTACCGCTAGAAGCATAGACCTTAAATCCCCTCCAGAATGCCCCATTAAAAATATTGCGTTCTGATAAGACTTGGCTACCTCTATAATGGCTCTGATATCATGTTCTCCCCAGGTATGTATTAAAATGGGCAATCTATGTTCGTTTGCATACTTATATGCGTATAAGTAATTGACACCATCTATAGGGTATAGATGTGTTCCCGGATGTAGCTTGATACCTATAAATCCCTGAGAAATTCTTTTATTAAGTTCTTCCTCCATTTTATCTGCAAAGTAAGGGCTTAATGTAACATATCCTTTGAATCTATCAGGGAAGGCTTTTATAGCCTCAAAGACCATTTCATTACCCAATTCATAATCAGGCCCTATACTTATAAGGGCGCTTATCCAGGCGCTTTCCATCCCTATCCTGTCCATTATCTTTACCATAGATAAGAAGTCTCCACCATCATAGTAAAAGTTGAACCACTTTCCTAGATGAGCATGGGAATCTATCATAAGTCTACCTCCTGAATAAGTCTATCCGCATTTTTGTAGGCTATACAATCTTTAACTTCTTCAGGTATATTCGCCTTTTCTATGTAGTATATGGTAGAGCCCGGATTCTTATACGGAAGATTGCTTCCAAAGAGCATCTTTTCTCCACCGAATCGCTTATACAGTGTCTCTATCCCAAGAAATGTAATGTAGCCAGACAGTTCTACATAGATATTTTCGTACCTTTTTAGAAGGGGAAAGATATAAGAGCTCTGTCTGTAAGTTAAATCTATTAAAACTAATCTAATATTGGGATGATTCCTCAGTATACTATATATATCTTTCCATCCTGTATTATTTGGAGATATCAGGATGGGAACTTTTAATTCCTCTAAAAAAGAGAGTAGATCTCCTATCACTTCTTCTTCCAGTAAAAAGTTATGTAGGTCAGGGAAAAACCTAACAGCTTTAATGTTATTTTTTCTAAATTCTTCTAAGAGCTCATCAAATGTATCTATAGGAAAGATATCTAATGGTAAGAGAACCCAAGTGACATAAAGATTAAGACAATCTTTAATCTCTTCTATCAATTTCTCATTACCAAAGTGGGCATCATAATCTCTACTATAGCTGTGATAGACCAAAGCTTTTTTGATGTTAAACCCACCCATCTCCTCATTTAACCTATCTACATCTAGCCAATTGTTTAGAGGGACAATTGTAGGTTTTCCTATCATTACGTTAAAGTCAAAATACTCTCTCATTTTGCTCTTTCACCCTATATCTTGTATATATACCTCGGTACCACTAAGATAAGATACCTCTATCGCCTTTAATACTGTAACTACTTCTAGCATATCATCGTAATCTACTGGTAATTTAGAAGTCTTTATCATTTCTAAAAACTTTAAAAGACCATAATAGTACGGAGATGGTGTCTGTTTGCCATCCCAGTAGTTCCAGCCATTCTTACCAAATGCTGAGATGGTAAAAGTATAAGTAGCATTTCCCAGCATTAATAGCTCTACAATCCTGTCATCAGGATATGTTAAAGTAATCGCTATATTATTATTGTTATTTACCGCTATAACCCTCTCGACACCACTACCGAATATCTCTTGGCAGAGTTCTACTATGTGAACCCCATAGAAGAATATACCTTGGTATTCGCTCTTGATATCTGCTGGTCCACATACAAATCCAGCAGTTAATGGACCTTTAGAAGATAGCTCTTCCTTTAACTTTACCACAGGTTCGTCAAACCTAAGTGTAGAGAAAGATGTTATAAGAGTATTCTTCTCTTTAGCCAAATCTATTATCCTCTTTGCATTTTCTACAGATGTTTCTAAAGGTTTATCTATAAAAGTTGGTATACCTGCGGAGATAAATGGTTTTGAAAATTTATAGTGCAATGCCCCATCTCTTAAAACTACCATAACCGCATCTACTTTTCCAATCATATCTTCGGGATATTGAACTATCTCAGGAATATTACCTAGCTTAGCAACCTCCTCCGTCCTATTCCTTTCAAATCCCCATATAGAAACTACCTTTGCCTCTTCTACTTTTAATCCCTTTACTCCCTCTGGTAGATTGGTAAGCTGTGAAAAAGCTATTGCATGAGAATTATCAGACCCTATTATGCCAATTCTAATCATTAAAATCCCTCCTAAATTTTTACAAAATAAGGGGGCAACATTCTGTTGCCCCCAAAATAGTGAATTACTTTTTGATAAAGAACTGTTCGGGATTCATATATCCAGGGCTCATATATGGATACGCCAAAGTTCCCTCTTTCGGAACATTCTTAAAGTTATTCTTGACTACTACTGGGAAGTTAAAGAAGCCTAATACAGGAATAGCCCAAAGGTTCTTTGCCCAGAGATATAAGATTTCGTCTGTAAGTTTATCTATCTCTTCTTGTTTTGTAGAAACTATTATCTTGTCAAAATTTGCTATTATCTTTAGAGCATCACCAGTAGGTTTTACTGCACCTTCGGCTTTACCTCTAGAGGTATACCATAAGCCCCATAATGTACCATAATATGTAGCTGTAGAGTTTGGAATTACAAATAGAGAATATGTCAGTAAGAATTTACCCGGATATAAACTTCCTAGTGTATATCCAGCTATCTGATAATCAGCGCTGTTTATTCTAGGCCACCAGAGAGAACTGGTTATAGCGTCAACAGCAGTCTTTATACCAACCCTATTCCAATATTGTGCTATAAGCTCCATAACATCAGGATGTATAGCGTAACCTACATTAGTAAGGATTGTTAGCTGTATAGGCTTTCCATCCGGTCTTAGTCTAAATCCATCTTTATCCTTCTTTGTAAGCCCCATACTGTCTAAGATTCTATTAGCCTCTGCTACGTTGTATTCATAGAGCTTTCTTATCTCTGGATTATTCTGCAAAGATGCCTTCGGGAATATAGTATATGTAGGGGTTGCCTGTCCAAGATAGACAAGCTGATTAACCTCTTCCCTGTTAATAGCTAGAGATAGAGCGGTTCTAAATCTTACATCTCTCAGCAAACCTGCTATAAACTTATCCTTTGTATAGTTCTGATTAAAGAAGACCGCACTTGCTGTTTCTCCTGATTGCCACTGATAGACCTGATATCCGCCCTTCTCTCTATTTTCCATAAGGAGTGTAAAGTCTTTAAATGCAAGGTTTCTACCCTGCATATCTATATCTCCCTGCACAGCCTTCATTGTAATCATCTCTGTGTTCTGAACCATATCCCATGTTATTCTATCTATATACGGAAGCTGATTACCTTCTATGTCTACCTTCCAGTAGTAAGGATTCCTCTCCGCTACCGCTCTTGGTCCAGTAGGTGGAACAGTTAGCTTCCAAGGGGCAAGAACAGGAAGTTCAGTATTTGAGTATTTAGTTGCTTTATCTTGATAGAGTTGATACCAGAAATCTCTCTTTGCCTCTTTTATTAATGCTTCTAGCTTTTCTTTTGGAGCATACTTTATATGGAATTGTTGTAGATAGTGTTTTGGTGAGGCAAAAGATGCATTATTTACAGCTATATATTCTAAGAATAAAGAATAAGGTCTCTTAAATCTAAACCTTACCGTATAGTTATCTACTTTTTCTACCTTAACTTGTTCACCAGCTGGAGCTAGCCAGGCTGGGAAAACTGGTGTAAGTTCCTTATTTAATAATTCATCGTTATACCAATAGAGGATATCATCTACTGTAAAAGGTTGTCCGTCGGACCATTTCATCCCTTTTCTTAAATAGAATGTATAGACTCTACCTCCTTCAGTTATTTTCCAAGATGTACATAGATTTGGGATTAATGTCTTTCCATCTCTTGCCCACTTCACCATAGGTTCATAGCCTAGTCTTGTATGTATCATAGTATCAGACGGAGATAGCGCTACTCTCCTCCAAGTTCCACCATACTGTCCTACTTCCTCTACCGGTTCTACCACCGCCGGTTCCTCTGGCAATCTTTTTTCTACCGGTGGAAGTTTTCCTTGCTTTACAAGTTCGGCTAACATTGGGGCTTCATTAAACTTGGTAATTCTTTTTCCTGTTGCCTTCTGAAACTCAGCAAGGGTTGCATACTGTCCTAAGGGGTTTTTTACTTGAGAAAATAGAGGAGCGGTAAAGCTAGAGATTAAACCTACACACAACATTACTATTAAAAGATGCTTTAAAGAACCTTTCATAAAACAATTCACCTCCTACTAGATTTTGAGATTTATATTTTGTATGAAACAAACATAAGAAGGAGAATTTATATCCTAGCTCTCTGCATCACCTCCTTTTTAAATTATCCTAATAATAACCACCTATATAATATACCATTTGTTATACAATTTATCAAGTCTATTAAATAAATATCTACATCCTCTCTAAGACATATCTTCTAGTTCCCAATCCTAATTTTTCAGCATATTCTAATTGGACACTCCAGTCTATCTCTGGATGTATAGCTCTAAATTTGTCCTCTCCTGGATTAAAACTGTCTCTAAGTGCGGTTTCTCTTAAGCCGATACTTTGATTGACCAGGTCTACTGAAGCCTGGTCTATTGCTACTATATCTGAACTTCCAAGTATACCAATATCTGGAACAATATTTGCATCATGCCATCCCGCACAGTCACAATCTGGACTTACATCCATAACAAAGTTTATAAATGCAACCTTTGGTTCTTTAGGTTTTACCATACCATATGTAAATTCAACCATCTTTTCCTGTAACCCCACCGCAGATTCGTTCCAAGATATCTCTATAGCAGAGGTCGGACATACTACTGCACACTCTCCGCATCCTATGCATAACTCTGGAGTGAGCACTGCCTTTCTATTTACTAATCTTAAAGCACCCTGAGGACAGTGGTTTACACACCTAGCACAACCTATGCACACTTCTGGCTTTGGATCAGGCTTGAACTGTGCATGTTGCATCTGTTTTCCTGACCTTGGTGCGCCTCCCATACCTACGTTCTTTATGGCTCCACCAAATCCAGTCGCTATATGTCCCTTAAAGTGTGTTAAAGCAAAAAGGAAATCTGCATCGTGTATTCCCCCTGCTACTTTTACCTTTTTGAAATTCTTTAGATTTACTTCTACCTCTTTATAGTATTCTCCATTTATTCCATCTGCTATTATAAGAGGAGCACCAACAGAAGAGTAACCAAAACCATTGTATATTGCGGATTCTAAATGGTCTACTGCATTAGCCCTTTCTCCTTTATAGAGAGTATTAGCATCTGTAAGGAATGGCTTTCCTCCCATCTCTTTAACTACTTCTACAACTTGCCTTACAAATATTGGTCTTATATAAGCATGGTTACCAGGTTCTCCAAAGTGGAGTTTTATAGCAACTAGGTCTCCCTCTTTCATCCTATTTTCTAGAAGTTTTCTAGTTAAGTCTTTCAGCCTTTTAAGTAGAGAATGGTTCTCATCATGAGCTCTTAGAGAGAGGAAATATACCTTACTTTCCATCAGTATCTACCTCCTTTACTGTTGTTTCTTCTTTATTTCGTGTCCTCCAAACTTGTTTCTCATAGCAGAGAGCAATTTAGCTGAATAGCTTTCCTCCTGTTGTGAGTAGAATCTATTCATAAGGGATATAGCTATAACTGGAGCAGGCACACCTAATTCTATCGATTCCATTACTGTCCATCGTCCTTCCCCTGAGTCAGGGACATAGTCATCTATATCTTTTAGCTCTTGGTCTTCTGCTAGAGCAGAAGCTGTTAGGTCTAATAGCCAAGACCTTATGACACTTCCAAATCGCCATATCTGAGCTATCTGGGCTAAGTCTAAGTTAAATTCTTTTTTATTCTTAAGTATCTCAAAACCTTCTGCTAAAGCCTCCATCATTCCATATTCTATTCCGTTATGTACCATTTTGACAAAATGTCCTGCACCATTTGGTCCTACATATCCCCATCCTGTAGTAGGAGAAGGGGCTAAAGTTTCGAATATGGGTCTGAGATACTCTACCGTTTCTTTATCTCCTCCTATCATAAGGCTATAGCCTTCTGTTAGCCCCCAGATTCCTCCACTTGTCCCTACATCTATAAATCTAAAACCCTTTTCTTTTAACATTTGGGCTCTTCTTATTGTATCTTTATAATTTGAATTTGCCCCATCTATAATGATATCGTTTAGAGAGAGTATCTGGGTTAACTTTTCTAACATCTCTTCCGTAGGTTTACCTGCAGGTAACATTACCCAGACTATTCTTGGAGGAGTGAGTATCCTCGGTATGTCTTCTAGAGAGTATATTCCTATTATTCCTTCTTTTTCTATCTCTTTAGTCTTTTCTTGAGTCCTATTATAGGCAAATACTCTATGTCCTCCCTTATATAACCTTCTTGCAATATTTGCCCCCATTCTTCCTAGCCCTATTATTAGTATTTCCATAAAATCACCTCTACTTTTAGACTACTAGATTTAGATTATAAATCACAATCTAGACAGATTCAAATTATTTTAATAATTTTCAATTAGTGTTATAATGTTAATAAAGATTATTATAAATGGAGGTTAAAATCTATGAGTGACCTAAAATTTGAGGCTCAAGTAGAGTGGAAGGAAGGCTTTACAGTAGAAGCAAAGGCTAGAGATTTTACCCTATATATAGATGAGCCACCCAATTTAGGAGGAAAAGATAAGGGACCAAATCCTGTAGAATATGTCCTTATGGCTTTAGGTGGTTGCGTAGTAATAGTAGGACAGGTAGTAGCCAATGAGATGGGGATAAAGATAGAAAGCTTTAGGATTAAGCTTTCAGGAGACCTTAACCCTTTAAGATTTATGGGTAAACCAAGTCCAGATAGGGCAGGTTATAAAGGTATCAACTTAGAGATAGAGGTAAAATCTGATGCACCAAAAGAAAAATTAGAGGAATGGGTAAAGGCTATAGAGGAAAGATGTCCAGTAGGAGATAATCTCAGAAATCCTACACCGATTAATATAGTTCTCAAATAAAAGTAGCGTATTGTAAGACAATATTTCTACACAATTCTAATCTACTAGGACAGGCAGAATGCCTGTCCTAGTAATAAGTGATATATTTTTATCTTTTGTAATCCAATTTCTCTTTTATGGTATAATTAGACATTGATATTTACGATTAGGAAGGAGTTGGTTAGATGGCTGAGTTAAGATGGAATCCTCTCCTTAATGATTGGGTTATGATAGCCTCCCATAGACAAGAGAGACCGCAGATGCCTAAAGATTGGTGTCCTTTCTGTCCTGGGTCAGGTAAGGTACCAGATAATTACGATGTTTTGGCGTATGATAATGATTTTCCAGCCCTTATGTTAAATCCGCCAGAGCCGGATGATGTAGCTACTGAGTTTTATAAAGTAGCTCCAGCATACGGAAAGTGTGAAGTAATTCTCTATTCTTCTGACCATTATGCTTCTCTACCTAAGCTTCCTCTTCCACATATCCGCAAACTTGTTGACCTCTGGTGTAACAGATTTATAGAATTAAGCAAATATGAAAAGATAAAATATATATTCATCTTTGAGAATAGAGGAGAAGTTGTAGGGGTAACTATTCCTCACCCTCATGGCCAGATATATGGCTATCCCTATATACCACTGAAGATACAGAGAGAATTAGAAAGTTGTAAAAGATATTATGAGGAAAAAGGTGAATGTCTAATATGTAGAATGAATCTAGAAGAGGTCTCTTTTAAAAAACGTGTAATTATAGAAAATGACCATTTCTTAACCTATCTTCCCTTCTTTACGGAGTATCCCTATGGTGTCTTTATAATAAGCAAAGCTCATAAAAGTAGGATAATAGACTTTACGGATAAGGAAAAGACCGCACTGGCAGAGATATTGAGGGATACAGTTGGAATGTTAGATAGCCTCTTTGATTATGAATTTCCCTATATGCTCTGCATGCATCAGAGTCCAGTAAATAGTGAACCTTGTGATGAGTTTTACCACTTCCATATAGAGTTCTATCCACCTATGAGGTCTAGGGATAAACAGAAATTCAATGCTTCTAGTGAGACCGGAGCCTGGGCTCCCTGTAATACTACTGCTCCAGAGGAAAAGGCAGAGGAATTAAGACTAGCATATAGGAGGTTCAAAGGTTTATGACTAATATAACTGATTTGAAAAGAAAATTTATGGAAATATTTCACGATGAACAGGTGAGATTTTTTTATTCACCAGGAAGAGTTAATCTTTTGGGCGAACATACTGATTATAATGGTGGTTACGTTCTACCTGTAGCCTTAAATGTTGGTACTACAGTATGTATCAGTAAAAGAGAAGATAGTAAGATCTGTTTGACTGCAACTGACTTGGCTGAAAGGGTGTGTGCTGGTATAGAGAACCTAGATGCCTATAGAAAGATAAAGTGGGGAAATTATCAACTAGGGGTAGCATATGAGTTATTAAAAGCAGGATATAAAGTTGGTGGATGCAATATGCTTTTTGATGATACTGTTCCTCATGGAGCTGGCTTATCATCTTCAGCTGCTATAGAGTGTGCCACAGGAATAGCTCTTATAAAGGTTTTTAATCCAGAGAAGGATGTCGATAGAGTAGAATTAGCCCTTCTAGCTCAGAGGGCTGAAAATCAATTTGTTGGGGTAAATTGCGGTATAATGGACCAATTTGCCTCAGTTATGGGTAAAAAGAATAATGCTATTTTCTTAAATTGTAAGACACTTGATTATCAGTATGTCCCACTAAATTTAGGGGATTATGTCTTAGTAATTACTAATACTAACAAGAAGAGAAGCCTTGCAGATTCTAAGTATAATGAACGGCGAAGTGAATGTGAGAAAGGCTTAGAGATACTTAAAAAAGAACTGCCGGACATAACCTGCCTTGGAGATGTAACAGTAGAGATGTATGAATCTGTTAAGGGCATAATAGACGATCCAATTATAGAGAAAAGAGTAAGGCATGTAATATACGAAGACGATAGGGTATTAAAGGCTATAGATATACTAAACAGAAATGATTTGGCTGAATTTGGAAAGCTAATGATAGCATCGCACGAGTCTCTTAGAGACCTTTATGAGGTGACAGGTAAAGAGCTAGATACACTTTTTGAAGAGGCACTAAAGGTTGATGGCGTTCTAGGTAGTAGGATGACAGGAGCAGGGTTTGGAGGGTGTACTGTAAGTATCGTTCATAAATCAGCAGTGGAAGAGTTTAAAGCTTTAGTTGGTAAGAATTATACAGAAAAGACAGGCTTAGTTCCCGATTTCTATGTGATGGAAACAGACGACGGCTCAAGAGAGATTAGTTGACTTATACGGTATATATATCTTATAATAGAAACAGCTGGGGAATCGTCTAACGGTAGGACACCAGACTCTGGATCTGGGTGTGAGGGTTCGAATCCTTCTTCCCCAGCCATTTTTATATTAGGAGGATACTTTGGTAGAAAAGGCTAAACCCAAAGTATATTTAGCTGTTCCAATAGTAAATTTCTATGACTCAGAGCTTACCTCTCTTCTAGGTAGAATCCTAGTGGATTTGGGATTCGATATATCTTCTCCTTGGGTTCTTTCAGGAAAAGATGTTGGAAAGACCCCCGAAGAGATATTTTTTAGAGATATCAACGCGGTAAAGGAATCCGATATATTATTGGCTGAGATCTCAAGACCTAGTCATGGGGTAGGTATGGAGATTATGCAGGCATATATAAGTAACAAAAGGATTATCCTGGTAGCTAGGGAAGACTCCAATATATCTTTTCTAGTAAGAGGAATTCCAGATGTAGTTCTTTTAGAGTATAAGGACTATAGAGACTTAGAAGAAAAATTGAGAAAAACTTTAAGGGAGATGATATCATTATGAAGTTTGGTGTTTACTCTTCATTTTCTCCTGAGATTATTGAACTTTTGAAAGAGGTGGGTGCAAGTAGTATTGAATTAGCATGCTGGCCTGGAAGTTATACAGATGTAGATGTTATGCTTACCAATGAAACAAGATATGAAGAGGTCATTTCTACAATTACTTCTAAAGGTATTAAGATCTCTGCCTTAGGTTACTATCCAAATCATCTAGACCCTGACCTATCTAGGAGAGAAGCAAATAATAAATATCTATTAAAACTTATAGACCTTGCAAGCAAAATGAATGTAGAAGTGGTAAGCACGTTTGCTGGTAGGGTACCAGATAAGGATATCCCTGATAATATACCTATTTTTAAGGAAGTCTTTACCCCTATAGTAAGATATGCAGAAGAGAAGGGGATAAAGATAGCTATAGAAAACTGCCCAATGATGCATGGTTTTCCCTTTAGAGGAATTAATATCGCATATACACCTAAAGCCTGGGAGTTGATATTTGATGCAGTTCCTTCTCCTAATCTTGGACTTGAATATGACCCAAGCCATCTATACTGGCAGCAGATAGATTATATAAACGTCATATACAAGTTTGGGGATAAAATCTTTCACGTGCATGCAAAAGATACCGAAATAATGTATGACAAACTTGCTGAATTAGGTATCTATAGTACTGGCTGGTGGCGTTATAGAATTCCCGGCTGGGGAGAGATAGACTGGCTAAAAGTGATATCTGCACTTATGGATATGGGATATAACGGAGCTATAGACATAGAACACGAAGATCCTGTCTTTTCTGGACCAAGAACTAAGGAGGGAATAACACTAGGATTAAGACATCTTGCACAGTATATAGTCTAAGTTAACTGATAATCCTTTTTAAAATATTTCGAGCAGACTTTATATCGGTATTTATCTGGTTTACTAGCTGTTCTAGTGAACTAAATTTTATTTCTGGTCTTATGTAGTCTATTAATTCTATCTTTATCAATTTGTCATATATATCTCTATCGAAGTCTAAGAAGTGAGTCTCTATTGTTATGTCTTTTTCTCCCTTTAGAGATGGGGCAAATCCTATATTAGTGACTCCTATAAATCTTTCACTATCTATCGTTCCTATAGTAGCATATACCCCTAATCTCGGAATAATTATTCTATTTGGTACCGCTATATTTGCGGTTGGAAAGCCTATCTCTTTTCCTAAGCCTTTTCCCCTTATTACTCGACCCTTTAAGTAGAAATACCTTCCCAACATTTCATTGGCAGAGTTTACATTGCCATCTTTCAAGGCAGACCTTATCCTTGAACTACTTATAGGAGCACCATTGTATTCTACAGGTAGAACTACCGAAACTTTGAAACTGTATCTCTTAGAAGCTTCCTGTAAAAATTTTATATTCCCCTTTCTTCCCTTCCCAAATTGAAAGTTATATCCAATAACAATTTCTCTCATATTGAGTCTATCCTTTAACTCTTTTATAAAATCTTCGGCAGTCTTCTCAGCAAATCTTTCGCTAAAATTAATTAAGACGTTGTAAGTATGAGGAAACTGGTCAATCAAGTCTAATCTATCATTTAAGTCTAGTAAAAATTCTATTCTCTCCCTCTTTATAATCTCAAGTGGATGAGGGTCAAAAGTTACCACAACTCCGGGGAGTCCTAGGGTAAAAGACCTTTCTATTAGTAAAGACAAAATAGCCTGATGTCCTCTATGAACTCCGTCAAAAACTCCTATTGTAGTTATAGTTGGCTCACTTATATGTGCTTTATCCCAATCAACTAACATTTAATCTCTCAATAGCTATAGGAGATAAAGTATCCTGAGAAACCCTGCCAACACCTATACAAGTTCCGTTATACCAAACAGATACAAATTCTCTTTTAGAAGATGATAGTTTGAATAGTGGTACTGGCTTTCCTTTTATAAAGTCATCCATCTGCTTCTTTACCGTGAGCTCTATCTTTTTCATCTCTTCTAGCAAAGTCCAGGGCATAAAGTAGTCTACAATAGAACTCCCCCTCTCTAATATCTCAGTTAGAGGATAGGCTTTGGTTAAATCTATACTTCCTATTCTAGTTCTTATAAGGGAAGCCATATGTCCTCCCACGCCTAATTTCTCTCCTATATCATTACAGAGAGTCCTTATGTAAGCGCCCCTTTGACAGACGACATCTAAGATTACCCTAGGATACTTCCCATCCTTGACCTCAAGTATATCTATATCTTCTATTATTACCTTCCTAGGTTCTCTAGGAACCTCCATGCCTTCTCTAGCAAGTTCATAAAGTCTTCTACCTTTATAGTGCAGTGTAGAATACATAGGTGGAACTTGTAAGATTTCTCCTTTAAATGAATTTATAACCTCTTCCAATCCAGCTAGAGATACTTCGTCTGATATTTTGATCGGTGTTCCTGCTGAGTCTTGCGTATCTGTAGCTATACCTAAAAGTAGTTCTACTCTGTAAGCCCTCTTGAGTGTTATAAAATAGTCAAATAGTTTAGTTGCAGAACCTACCGCTACTTGCAGTAACCCAGACGCTATAGGGTCAAGAACCCCTAGATGTCCTATATGTCTTACTTTAAACTTACGTTTTATAAGTTCAACGACCTTAAAAGAGGTAATAAGAGGTGGTTTTATAACATTGATTACTCCGTCCAAGGTTCTCCTCCTAACATTACTTTAATTTTATTCACTGTGTCTATGATTGCAGATTCTTCTTTATCTAGGAGGTCAAACGCCGAAGCTCCTCTATGACCTCCTCCACCTAATGCCCTTGCCACAGAACCTACATCTCTAGTTTTGCTTCTAAGACTTACTCTATACTTATCTTTATGCTCTTTAAATAAGATTATTGTATCTGCCTCTTCAATCCTTAATAACATATCCAGTAGAGGAGATGTATTATTTTGAAAATTATCGCTTTCCATAATCTTCAGAGGGACTATACACCAAGCTATCTTAGCGTCTATATCTATCTTCACACTACTAGCTACTTCTATATATAGCCTCATAGTATCATACGGAGTAGAATAAAAGAGCTTATAGGCTATCTCTGCCGGAGAGATTCCATATTCCAGCATCTCTAAAGCAGTCTTAAATGTTAATTTGTTGGTGTTACCATACATAAATCCACCTGTATCAGAGAGTAGTCCATAGTAAAGTGCGGAAACAGTATCTTTGTCTAGAGGAAAATATTTAAGTATATTAAATACTATCTCGCTTGTACTTGAAGCGGTAGAGTCAACTAGATTTATATCAGCAAATAGAGAGTTATCCGGATGATGGTCTATATTAACTATAGGAGATGATATAAACTTTGAGGCGGATCCTACTCTTTCAATATTACTAGAATCTAGTATAAAAGTTGCTTCTACTTCTGGCTTCCTGTCAAGTGCAGTTTTTATAAGCTCTATATTAGGTAAATACTGAAACTGCCTAGGTATCCTATCTGCTATATAAGCAGATGCAGTTTTGCCTAATCTAAGAAGTAAGTTTAGAAGTCCGAGGACCGAACCAATAGCATCCCCATCAGGGTATATATGCGAGACTATTAAAAATTTATTTTTCTCCCGTATAAGATTAGTTATCTTGGCATACTCTACTATGTATTCAGCCTTCATTTACAATCTTTTCTATATAGTTAGCTAGTCTTACTCCTCTTTCTATAGAATCATCTAAAACAAATGATATTTCCGGTGTTCTTCTTATTTCAAGCTTATGGGCTAGTTCTGTTCTTATAAATCCAGTAGCATTTTTTATAGCAAGAAAAGCCATCTTCTTCTCTTCTTCATCTCCTAATATACTTATGTATATCTTTGCATATCTCATATCTTTTGACATTGTTACGTCCGTAACTGTGACAAATTTTATCCTAGGGTCCTTCATCTTAAAGATGATTTCACTTACTACTTCCTTTATAAGAACGCTTAACCTCTCAATTCTAGAGGGTCTCATACTTATCATCCTCACTTTAGAACATTTCTATAGAATAGTCTACTAATTCCAAATCCCTTTCTCTAGAGATGTAACTTATTATCTCAGAGAATCTTATATCAATCTCTTTTTGTTTCTCATCTATACAGGCAATACCAATCAATGCTCTTTGCCACTTATCCTTGTAATCTATCTCTGCAACAGATGCGTTAAAATTATTCCTAAGCCTCTTTATAAGGCCCTGGAGATATCTTCTCTTATCCTTAAGACTTAACGCATTTGGTATGTACAATTCTACTTCACAGACTCCTATCACCATAGTTATTCATATGCATAACATTCTATTATATCTTTTTCCTTATAGTCTCCAAAACCTTCTATAAATATACCACATTCGTATCCTGCTAATACTTCTCTTGCATCTTCTTTGAATCTCTTAAGAGAAGTAAGCTTTCCCTCGAAGATTACATTGTTATCTCTCTTTATTCTCACACTGCTATTTCTCACGACCTTACCTTCTAATACATAGCATCCCGCTATATTCCCAATCTTAGACGACCTAAACACCTGTCTAACTTCAGCCCTTCCTAGGATTATCTCCTGTTTTTCTGGCTTTAAAAGTCCTTTAAGGGCTAAAGTTATATCATCTATAAGCTCGTATATAATGTTGTAGATTTTTATTGATACTCCTTCGTTCTCCGCCAGCTTAGGAATACCAATTTCTGTATCTACATTAAATCCTACGATTATAGCCTTAGAGGCTTTAGCTAATAACACATCACCTTCAGATATATTCCCTACACCCCTTCTTACAATTGTAAGACTTACTCCTTCTATATTTATATCCTTTAAGAATTTTTCTATAGCTTCTAAAGAACCCTGTGTATCCGCTTTTAATATAAGATTTAAAGACTTTAACTCTCCTCTATCTATTCTCAATCTTATATTCTCTAAAGAAAGTACTTCTCTCTCCTTTTCTACCTGCTCATTCCATTGTGCCACTAGCTCCTTTGCCCTCTTTTCATTTGCTACAACTACAAAACTCTCTCCAGCTATTGGTAGTTTTGGAAGTCCAACTATCTGAACCGGTGTAGATGGAACAGCCTTCTTTATTCTTTCTCCCCTATCGTTGAAGAGAGCTCGGACCCTTCCATATATACCGCTAGTCACTACTATATCTCCAACCTTTAATGTCCCCTCCATAACTATGGCAATAGCTACTGGTCCCTTTCCCCTGTCTAAAACAGTCTCTATTATAGTTCCTCTAGCAGGGACGTCATACTTAGCTTTAAGTTCCATAATATCCGCTAGTAGTAAGACCATCTCTAGGAGCTGGTCTATTCCTATATTCTTTTTGGCAGAGATTGGGACCATTATGGTATCTCCGCCCCATTCTTCTGGGATTAATCCAAGTTCAGATAACTGAGTCTTTACCCTGTCTACATTTGCCTCTGGCTTATCTATCTTGTTAATGGCTACAATAATCGGAACCTCAGCTGCCTTAGCGTGGTCTATAGCCTCTATGGTTTGAGGCATTACTCCATCATCGGCTGCAACTACTAGTATTGCTATATCAGTAACCCTAGCCCCTCGAGCTCTTAGAGCTGTAAATGCTTCGTGTCCAGGGGTGTCTATAAATGTTATCTTTCTTCCATCTATCTCTACCTGATACGCCCCTATATGTTGAGTAATGCCTCCAGCCTCTGTAGCAGTAACATTAGTCTTCCTTATAGTATCTAATAATGTAGTCTTACCATGGTCTACATGTCCCAAAACGGTAACTATAGGTGCTCTAGGCTCACCTTCAGTAGTCTGAATCTTTATCTTTCCTACCAATCTAGCTTTTTGTGGTTGACTTGTCTCTACTGGTATGTTGAATTTCTCCGCCAATTTTATGATTGTGGCTTGGTCTAATTCTTGATTTATATTAGCCAGAATACCCATATTCATTAAGTTCATAATGATCTGACTTACAGGGAGATTAAAAAGTTCAGATACCTCTCTTACGGTAGCACTTAATGGAACCTGAATCTTTTTAACCTCAGGTTCCATCTTTTTAGGCTCTTCTGTAACCTTTATAGTTTCTTTTACTTCTTCTTTTCTTTCTGACTTTTTTACCTCCATATCCACTTTCTGTTCTTCTTTAACGCTATGTGAAGGTTCTATCAGACTTTCTACAGTCTCTACAACCTCTTCATCTATCTTACTAAAATGAGACTTCGCTTCTACCCCCAAATCTTTTAATATCTCTAGCAGGTCATGGCTACTGACCCCCAATCTTTTAGCCAACTCATAGACTCTCACCTTTAACATCTCCTCTTTCAAGAAGATTCTCTAACTCCTTCTTGATCTTAATAAATTCTTCTTTGTTAACCTTTGTTTTAAGAGCGTAATTTAAGGAGTTTTCTCTCTTCAATTTATCTATACACTCCATATTACTACATATGTATGCTCCCCTACCAGGGAGTTTTTTAAGAGGGTCTACTCTAACTAGACCCTCTGGTGTCCTAACAATTCTAATAAGCTCCTCTTTACTCTTTCTTTTCCTGCACACTATACACAGGCGTTCTATCTTCCTGTGACTCACTCAAGTATTCTTCCTCTGTCCTTATATCTATTTTCCATCCAGTAAGTTTAGCGGCTAGTCTTACATTTTGACCCTCTTTGCCAATAGCTATGGATAGTTGATCTTTAGTTACTATTACCCTAGCGCTTCTTTCACCTAATTGTTCCACCCTTAGGACAACTGCAGGATTTAATGCATTTCCTACATAAGTCAGAGGATCACTGCTCCAAGCAATCACATCTATCTTTTCTCTCTTTAACTCTCTGACTATAGGCTGAATTCTTACCCCCTTGGCACCAATACATGTTCCTACTGGGTCTATATTACTATCGTTAGAAGCGACTGCTATCTTAGTCCTTGTACCTGCTTCCCTAGCTATACCTTTTATAACAACTAAACCACTCTGAATTTCTGGGATCTCTAACTCAAAGAGTTTCTTTACAAGGTTAGGATGAGTTCTAGAGCAGGTAACTTCAGGTCCCTGAGAAGTCTTAATTACCTTTAATATGTACACATAGATCTTATCACCAACTTTATAGTTCTCTGTTGGAACCTGTTCATAAGGAGGTATTACTCCTTCTACTCTCCCGAGGTCTAGATATACCCCTTTCTTATCTATCCTATATATAGTTCCCTTTGCTATATCTCCTATCCTTCTTTGAAACTCCTCATAGAGGATGGTTCTCTCAGCCTCTTCTAATTTTTGAGTGATAACCTGCTTTGCAGTTTGGAAAGCGAACCTACCAAAGTTAGCAGAAGGTATTATCTCTACATCAATTATATCTCCTATCTTTGCCTCAGGATTGACCTTTAAGGCATCTTCTAAAGTTATTTCCGTAGCACTATTGTTTACAACATCAACAACCTTCTTCTTTGCATATATATGAATCTCTCCGTTATTTCTGTCTATAGCTATGAAGACATTTTGAGTAGTGCCATACTGCTTCCTATAGGCAGAAAGCAGTGCAGTCTCTAGGAAAGAAAACAGAGACTCTATGGGAATACCCTTTTCTTTCTCTATCTGTTTTAACATTAATAATAGGCCCTCAGTCATAGTTCTACCTCTAACCTTGCCTTTAAGATGTTCTCAAATGGTATCGAAAATATTTCTCTTTCTCTTTCAACTATAACTGCACTACTAACAACTTCTCTAATAGTAGCCTTTATATTTTTCGAACCCTTAATAGGGCTCTTTAATTTAAATAAAGCTTTATGTCCTACAAACCTTGCAAAGTCTTTAGGTTTTTTCAATACTCTGTCCAAACCTGGAGAAAAAACCTCTAGGTTATACGAGTGAGGAATAGGGTCTAGTTCATCTAGTAGTAGGCTAACTGTATGACTTATACTTTCACACTCTTTCAATGTTATACCTCCTTCAACTCTGTCGACAAAGAGTCGAAGAACCCATATTCCTCTCTCTCTACCATATTCAACATCTATCAATTCATATCCCATATTCTCTATAACTTGCCCTATTTCTCTTTCTACCAAAGAGATTATTTCCTCTCTAGTCTCCATATTATAAAAAGTGGGACTAAGCCCACTTTTCAGCTCCTTTCTCTATTTCTTTTAGATTATTTTAACATAATCTTACATAAAAAGCAAATTTACTTTTTATAATGACTGTTTCATTAGCGATGGGCATCTTACCTATCTATTTAGAAGTTTTTGAAACAATAACTTTTAGAATAGGGGAGCCATAGTAGCCCCCCTATAAAGGAATCTACCTTATTGGATATAGCTGGACAAAAATGTTTCTTGTTTCTCCAGCTACTACCTCATAATATTGAACAAATGTCTCATATCCAGCTTTAATTACAGTGATCTGATATCTCCCTGGCTTTAGCTTATCAATCTTTATAGGAGTTCTCCCCTTTCTTTCACCGTTTACATAGACCTCAGCGCTAGAAGGATTACTAGTTATATAGAGAGTTCCTTGATAGTAGGGGATAAGCTTCAAGGTTACACTTACCTTAGTAGTTTTGTTAGGTGTTATGTTTACCGTAGTTTCATATGTTTGATATCCAGAGAGTTCTAGTCTAATAGAGTGTCTTCCCACAGAGACATCACCAGTGTATGGTGTGTATCCTAAGAATCTTCCATCTATAAAAATACTTGCCCCGCTTGGTTTACTCTCTACTACAAGTCTTCCCAAGGCTTGACTAGGTCCAGGAGGAGGAACTATAACTCCCTCTGAAACTACATAAAAGATAGTATTAGCTGTTGTCCATTGGACAGGCTGAGTGGGTGTTGGGACGATCTCTATATTTCTCCTTACCTTATCTGTAAACGTCTCAGGTGCTTCATGGATTAATGGGAATGGGTCTCTACTTAAATCCTTCCTATATCCCTCTAGGACATTGACCGGCACCCTACTAGCTAATACATGAATTACCTCTCTCCCATAAGGCGGAGCAACCCTTAATGTATACTTGTCTGTAGGCGCTGGGATAGAATGTACTATATTAGCTCTAAAGAAATTATCCTGGCGATAGCCGTTTGGTAGTATAAGTCTAACCTCTCCATTAGCGTTTATATCCCATATGTATACATAGGCATCTTGAGTTAGCTTAAAATAGATAGTAATAGTTTCTCCTACTTTGTAGCTGGCGTTATTTCCCTTATCTGTCCAGACCTCAACTTTAAAGTCTGCCTGTACTGGCTCAATAATTATTGTCTTTAACTCCGGTTCAGCACTAAAAATTATACTAGGTAGGAGAAATAAGCCTAAGACTACTAAAGCCAAAAATCTCTTTCTCATCTTTTATCAGCCTCCTATTTTAATAATCCAAGTTCCGCAAAACTGACATAGTCATTATTATTCCTCCCCAAGATTATATGGTCAAGAACCTTTATACCTACTATTTTGCATGCTTCTACTACCTGGTTAGTCGTCTCTATATCATCCCTAGACGGGGAGGTATCTCCTGAGGGGTGATTGTGTACTAGTATTACCGAAGATGCGGACTTTAATGTGGCTACTCTAATTATCTCCTTAGGGTCCACAATACTTGCGTTTATACTACCTTTACTTAGTTCTATATTATCTATTACTTTGTTTCTGTGGTCTAGAAGTATTATATTGAATACTTCTTTGTTTAGATCTCTTAAATATGGAGCATAATACTCTTTGACATACAAAACCGCATCCTTTGGGCCCTTTATTTTTACCCCTAACTCCACCTCCTCTCGATATAATCTCTTACCAATCTCTAAAGCAGCTTTTATCTCTACTGCTTTAGCTATACCAATACCTGGAATAGAGCAAAGTTGTGAGATCTCAGCTCTATCTAAACCTCTAAGTGAACCAAACTCATTTAACAGAATCTTTGCCACTTCTTCAGCACTTTTAGAGTCACTGCCGGTCCTAATTATTATTGCTAAGAGTTTTGAAAGGGGAAGATTCTCTGGTCCGTTTTTTATTAAGAGCTCTCTAGGTCTTTCATCCTTTATCCAATGTTTTATAGGTTTATACCTTCTAATTTCATTAGCTTTATTCCTTATCTCTTCTCTTATTCTAGAACAATCTTCGTAGCTATTTATCTCTAAAACCCTAGTAAATTCTTCTTTATCTTCGTCAGATAGAAGGGATTCTTTATCTCTCCAAAATATCTTTCCCTTTCTACTACATAAAGGGTAAATACTATGAACCGCTAAGTATTCTATAACCTCCTCTTTATTCAACCTTATCTCCCAAACATAAACTAGATTTTACACTAATTATATCACATTTAATAGTATAATTTGAGTTTTTAAAATGTTCGTGATAAAATAAAACTATTACTAGATGCTTTTAAATCTTATAAGGAGGGAAAAGATGGAAGAAAAATCTACTGAGAGGTTTTCTCAGGTAATTAGCTCAACAGCTCAAAAGATAGGTGAAACTCTTTCTCAACTTGCACAGAAGATTGGGAAAGAGACAGGTAAGTTGGCTAGAATAGCAAGCCTAAAAGCAGAGATATTCAAGCTACATAATGATAGAAAGAGTAAACTTGAAGAGTTAGGGGAGAAATTACTTAATCTTTATAAAGAAAATGCTTTAGCAATTGTGAACATAGAATCCTTTAAGGATATAATAGATTCTATACTGAATATAGAAAAGGAGATAGAAGATAAGAACATAGAGATAAAGAAGATCCAAGAAGAAGAGAAAATATCTGACGAGGAAGTATCTCAGATACCTATGGGTTAAAATCGACTATTGACAGATTCTATTAAAAATGATAGTATATTCTGCTGTGATATTGGAGGTGACTCAATGCCAACTGTAAATCAGCTTATTAGATTTGGAAGAGAAAAGGTAAAAACTAAAACTAAGGCTCCAGCCCTAGATGGGTGTCCTCAGAAGAGAGGGGTCTGTATACGTGTAGGAACTATGACCCCTAAGAAGCCTAATTCTGCTTTGAGAAAGATTGCCAGGGTTAGGCTTTCAAATGGGATGGAGGTAACAGCCTACATCCCTGGAATTGGACATAATCTGCAGGAGCACTCGGTAGTCCTTATAAGAGGGGGAAGAGTCAAGGACCTGCCTGGTATAAGGTATCATATAATTAGAGGAACATTAGATGCAGCGGGAGTAGAGAATAGAAGGCAGGGTCGCTCCAAGTATGGAGCTAAAAAACCAAAGTCTTAGGAGGGTTGTAGATGCCGCGTAAGGGACCTGTACCCAAGAGGGATATACCACCAGACCTTGTATATCAGAGTAAATTGGTGGCTAAATTTATAAATAAGGTAATGTTGAATGGTAAAAAGACAAAGGCAGAGAAGATTGTTTATACCGCTTTAAAGAACCTAGAAGAGAGATTAGGTAAATCAGGAGCTGAGATCTTAGAACAGGCTATAGAAAATGTTAGGCCCTTGGTTGCAGTACGACCTAGAAGAGTAGGAGGGGCTACTTATCAGGTTCCTATGGAGGTAGACCCAGATAAAGGTCGTGCTATGGCTATGAAATGGATTATTGAGGCATTTAGAAGCAGGAACGGAAAGAGTGCGATAGAAAAGCTTACCGCTGAACTTTTAGATGCGTATAATAAAGTTGGAACCGCCATAAAGAAACGAGAGGATACTCATAAGATGGCAGAAGCCAATAGGGCATTTTCTCACTACCGATGGTAGGTGAGCTTAAGGTTGGAGGAGAAGGAATTGTTAAAAAAGACTAGAAATATAGGTATAGTAGCACATATAGATGCTGGTAAGACTACTACTACAGAAAGGATACTGTTTTACACAGGTAAGGTTTACAAGATAGGAGAAGTTGATGAAGGCTCTGCTACAATGGACTGGATGGTTCAGGAGAAAGAGCGTGGTATTACCATTACTTCTGCTGTAACTACGTGTTTCTGGAGAGACCATCGAATAAATATTATTGATACACCCGGGCACGTGGATTTTACAGCTGAGGTAGAAAGAGCCCTAAGAGTGCTTGATGGAATAGTTGCTATATTCTGTGGGGTTGCAGGCGTTCAGCCCCAGTCAGAGACTGTATGGAGGCAGGCTAATCGATATAGGGTTCCAAGAATAGCTTATATAAATAAGATGGACCGTATGGGTGCTAACTTCTTAAGAGTTGTTAATATGATGAGAGAACGGCTTGACGCTAATGCTGTCCCCATTCAGCTTCCGATAGGAGAAGAGGATAGATTTGCTGGAGTTATAGACCTAATAAGATTAAAGGCTATCTACTATAAGGACGAGCTTGGTTTAGAGTTTGAAATGACTGATATCCCCGAAGAACTAAAAGAGCCTGCTTTAAGACAGAGAGAGATTCTTTTAGAGAGTCTAGCAGAGCTAGATGATAATATAATGAGTAAGTATCTAGAAGGAGAAGATATCACAGAAGAGGAGATAATTCAAACTATAAGAAGACTTACCATTGAGAACAAACTTGTTCCTGTCCTCTGTGGAACGTCTTACAAAAATAAAGGTGTTCAGCCTCTTTTAGATGCTATAGTCGACTTCTTGCCGAGTCCTTTAGATATTCCTCCAGTAAGGGGTATAAATCCCTTAACACAAGAAGAAGAGGAGAGAGAAACATCCTCCGATGCCCCCCTTTCTGCCTTAGCTTTCAAGATTATGGCAGACCCATATGTAGGTAAACTTACATATGTAAGGGTCTACTCTGGAAAACTTTTACCTGGGACGTATGTCTTTAATGTGAATAAAAATAGAAAGGAAAGAATAGCTAGGATCCTTAGGATGCACGCTAATAAAAGAGAAGAGATAGATATGCTTGGTGCTGGAGATCTAGGAGCTTTAGTCGGACTTAAAGATACCATAACTGGTGAAACTATATGTGATGAAAAGTATCCCATTCTTTTAGAACCAATGCATTTCCCTGAACCTGTCATATCCATAGCTATAGAACCAAAGACAAGAGAAGACGAGGAGAAGTTGCAATCTGCTCTTAGTAAACTTACAGAAGAAGACCCTACTCTTAAGTGGAAAGTGGACGAAGAGACTGGACAGTCTATACTCTCTGGTATGGGAGAGTTACACCTAGAGATAATAACTGACAGACTCCAGAGGGAATTTAATGTAGGGGTAAATGTAGGTAGACCTCAGGTAGCCTATAAAGAAACTATAAGAGAGAAAGCGGTAGCAGAGGGGAGATATATAAGACAGACTGGTGGAAGAGGACAGTATGGTCATGTATGGCTTGAAGTCGAACCACTACCTAGAGGTAAAGGTAGGGAGTTTATTAATAAGATTACAGGAGGAGTTATACCTAAAGAGTTTATCCCTGCAGTGGAAGCGGGTGTTATGGAAGCTCTAGATGGTGGTATATATGCAGGATATCCGGTTATAGATATAAGAGTGACGTTGTTTGATGGTTCCTATCATGAGGTTGACTCTAGTGAAATGGCATTTAAGATTGCAGCATCTCAAGCGGTAAAGTCTGCAGTACTTAAAGCTAATCCGTTAATACTTGAACCGATAATGAAGGTAGAGGTAACTATACCAGATATGTATACAGGAGAGGTTATGAGTGACCTTATGGCAAGAAGAGCTCATATTACAGATATGGAATTGGATGGTACAACAAGGATTATAAGAGTATTAGTACCACTTAATGAGATGTTTGGGTACGCAACTGACCTTAGGTCATTAACACAAGGAAGAGGAAGTTATACTATGGAATTCTCCCATTATGGAGAGATTCCTCAAGGAATATTGGAAGGAGGTAAGATAAGTAAGTATGGCTAAACAGAAGTTTGAAAGGACTAAGCCACATGTAAATGTAGGGACGATAGGACATGTAGACCACGGTAAGACTACATTGACTGCAGCAATTACTCAGGTGCTAGCAACACTAGGTAGGACACAGCCTAAAGACTTCTACGAGATAGACAATGCACCTGAGGAGAGAGA
>JACIXS010000342.1 GCA_014360335.1 bacterium
ATTAAGTTTGAGATTCTGAGATAGGTCCTTTGTCCACTTTGCATTTAACCCTAATCCAGCTATATAGCTCTCTGGAAGATAGTAAGATCCATTTATCCTTAGTGAAGATTCCAAATCGCCACCAAAGACCTTTACAATTTTGGGAACAGCTAAAATATTTCCCTTTATGGCGTATCCTTGTATGTTTGTTGGAAGTTCTATATAGTTTCCGGCATTTATCTCACCAGTCACACTAATATCAGGAGATATAGGAATACTAGAGCCTAGAGATAGCTCTGGTACCTTAGTAAGTATACGAAAATAACCAAACTGCGATAGAGAATCGGTATCTGGATAAGATATGGTAAAGACCTCTCCTCTGATACTCATATTTTGGACCTTTGTATTAGCAGTAATCCTGTATTCTCCTACTTCCGCTGGAACGTTGTACCTTTTATAGTACCTATCTCTTAGAGATATAGAGGTATTTACATCTCCTATCTTAGTCGTAGCGGTTATTCTGTAGTCATTTGATTCTATAGGGATACCTCCACTTTCATAGTATCTATTTGACAGGGATATAGATGTGTTTATATCCCCTATTTTTTCTGTTACACCAATATTGGTATTATAGGAACTTACATTGCTAGTCCTATTCTCTAATCCTTGGTGAGATAACGAATAACCTTTACTGGAAGCACTTATCCTATACTCCCATCTATCGTAGAAGACACTTTCTCTAGTAACCATTCCATTTAGTTTTATATCTCCTATTTTTACCTCTTGAGTAATCCCTAAATTTGCCTTTATCTCCTCTAAGGTGGGTAGTACATAGATATTCACAGACCCTAGTCCAACATTTTTGATGTTATAGAACTCGGTAAGCCCTAACCCTACTCCAGTTTTCTCTGCTAACTCAAGGGTAGCGTACCCATAAAGGTCTCTACTTTGGTAATGGCTATAGAACGTCTTTATATAGTATCCTTTATCTGTAGAATTTCCAATCTCTGGAATAAAGGGTTGTCTATCTGGATAGTCAAAGAGAAGGTTGTAGTATGGTAAGGAGAATATCTTTGTATTACCTATATAAAAGCTTACATCTCTTGCGTATAACCTCTCCTGAGGATATATTTCTAGTTCTCTAGCCTTTATATGATAGTGAGGTGTTTCTAGGTCGCAAGTTGTGAAAGACATCCATTTTCCTTTAATACTACCTTCTGGATCCCTTTCCAAGCTACTACCCCTAATATAGATAAATCCCTTTACATTTCTATCCGTTACCTCTCCCTTTACATTGTCAAGCTGGAATTTATCCTCCTTAAGGAATAGTATCAATCTTTCTCCAGTTAGAGTATTTTTCTCTTGGGTAACACTTACATTACCTTCTGCTTTTAGTATCCAAGTCTTCGGGTCTAATTCTAAATAACTAGCCTTAAGGATTATATCTTTGTATTCTGCATAAATATTCCCAACTGCCACTACTAGTTCTTGAGATATCGTTATATGGTCCCCCTTAAGCCTGACGGGAGAGTTTGCATATGCCAAGGTATTAATTGTAGATATCAGTATCAAAACTATATAGGTAGCCCATCTCTTCATATTCTTCCAAAAGTTCATTTTCTCTTAAGTATAACACAAAAAGGAATTAATTGGGTGATGCGATATTCATTAAAATTTGTTGATATAGATGAAATGATGATAACCTTGGCTACATCGGAGCCACTTTAACTGTTGCTAAACTTTATTTTTTGTGGTAAAATCTTTCTAGGCACGGAGAGGTGGCCGAGTAGGTCTAAGGCGGTCGCCTGCTAAGCGATTGGATGTGTTTCAAAGCACATCCCGTGGGTTCGAATCCCACCCTCTCCGCCATTTTAAAGAGTGCCTGTAGTTCAGCTGGATAGAACGGTGGACTCCGGATCCACTGGTGGGGAGTTCGAATCTCCCCAGGCACACCAGAGGAAGAGGTGATTTGATCTATAGAAAGGTATATAGAGTTTGAAGATATTAGGACTTTGAAAAATTTACTGGGAAACTTAGATGAAAATTTAGTTTTTCTTTCTGAAAGAACCAATACAGAGATCTTTTTAGTTGAACATGGATTATGCATAAGGGGTAAGGATGAGGATGTAGAGAAGACAGTGGCTATTGTGGAGGATTTATCTAGAATAGCTAGAAAGGGTCATATGGTGGGTAAAAAAGATATAACTCTGTTACTTGAATATCCCGAACAGGAATCTGTTAGTATAAGTTCTCTAAGAGATGATGTCATCCTTGTAACTCCAAGGGGTAAGAGGGTTTTCCCCAAGACTCCAGGACAGAAAAGATATGTTGATACAATGAGAAATTATGACCTTGTTTTTGCTATTGGACCTGCAGGGACCGGAAAAACATATCTAGCTATGGCTATGGCATTGGTAGCTCTTAAGAATAAAACGGTAGCGAGGATTATACTCACTAGACCAGCTATCGAAGCAGGGGAAAGATTAGGATTTCTACCTGGGGACCTGCAGGAGAAGGTAGACCCTTATCTAAGGCCTCTTTATGATGCCCTTTACGATATGTTAGAGGTAGAGAAGATTCAGAAGTATATGGAGAGAGGTATCATAGAAGTTGCGCCCTTAGCCTATATGAGGGGAAGAACTCTTAATGATGCCTTTGTTATCCTTGATGAAGCTCAAAATACCACCCCTGAACAGATGAAGATGTTTTTAACTAGAATGGGTTTTGGTTCTAAATATGTAGTAACTGGAGATATAACACAGATAGACTTACCTTCAGATAGAGAGTCAGGACTTATTCAGGCTCAGAGGATACTCAAAGATGTCGAAGGTTTGGCTTTTGTATACCTAACTGAGCAGGACGTTGTAAGACACGATTTGGTTCAGAGGATTATAAAGGCTTATAATATTTATGAATCTAACAATAGAACAAATAGGAGATAAATTAATCTCCTATATAAGAGGTTTAAATCTTTCTACTTTTCAGGTCTTCTCTAAAGTCATAAAGAGTAGAGAAATAATATGGATAGTTGTCTTTCTTTTCTATTTTGGGGTCCTTGTATCTGACTTCTTGCCAGCTTCGATAAATATCGAAGTAGGACAGGTTTCCCCTACTGATATCATTTCTCCTAGAACTATGGAATTCATTGATGAAGAGAGAACAGAACAGCTTAGAGAACAGGCAGTTAAGGAGGTTAAGCCTGTTTATGAGTTAGATACAATGGTGGAACTTCAAGCTATAGATGAGATTACCCGTTTCTTTAACATCCTAGAAAGGGCTCAGGTGAAAAATTTTGTTGAGTTAAAAAGAATCCTTCCTATAAGATTAACCGACGATGTAGTCAAGGTCCTTTTCTCACTTAGGCGAGATCAGATACATAGATTGAGAAGTTATGTTACTCAGTCAGTTAGAGGTGTTTTATCTAAAGGTATATCTCCACAAAACCTTAGTATAGTGGACCAGCTTATAGAGAGTGAAATTACTAAATTGACGGTTCCTCAAGAGTTAAAAGGCATTATTATTACACTGTCAAAATATTTTATTAGACCGAATCTTTTCCTTAATGTTGAAGAAACTATAAAACGTCAGAATGAGGCTAAGAGCTTCGTTCAACCTATAAAGTATAGGATCTTAAAGGGACAGGTTATTATCCGTAGGGGAGATATAGTGACTAGAGAACATATGAAATATCTAGATGCTTTAGGTCTTACTAGGAGTCAACCAAATGTACTTGGTATTATTGGACTTGGGGTGATTATACTTCTCAGCGAGTTGATTATTGTAGAGTTTATCAGGAGTTATCTCCCTAATATATATGAAAACATCCCTCTAAACTGGTTGGTTGCTATTATCTTGATTATTGGTCTTATCCTTGTTAAAGGTTTTTCCCTTTTATCTATATATCTGATACCTTTAGCAACATTGACGATACTATCTACCGTTCTATTGGATTATAGACTCTCTGTCCTTATTTTGATATTTTCAGGTATACTTCCCAATGTCTCTAATCCAGATATCTTAAGGTTCTATCTACCTCTTTTTATAGGTTCTATGATAGGGGTTCTAGTAACTAAAAATATCACTCAGAGAGGAGACCTGACAAAGGCTGGACTTTTGATATCTCTAACCCAGGTGGCTGGGGTGGGTGCTATCTCTCTTATAGGGTATGGAGATTTAAGAAGCATTATATTAAATATGATCTATGCTTTAGGTTCTGGGTTACTATCCTCTATTTTGGCTATCGGTTTAATGCCGTATCTTGAACACTTATTCCAAATTTTGACCCCAATTAGACTTACAGAAATGATTAATTTTACTCAGCCCTTATTAAAGAGACTTATGTTAGAGGCTCCAGGTACTTACCATCATTCTATTCTCATAGGTAATCTAGCAGAATCTGCAGGAGAGGCTTTGGGGGCTAATCTTCCTCTCATTAGGGCAGGGTCTTACTATCATGATATAGGTAAGGTAAGGAGACCCTACTTCTTTATAGAAAACCAGTTGGGTCAAGAGAATTTGCATGACAAGTTACCCCCTAGCCTTAGTAGGCTTATCATACTACAGCATATTGATGATGGCGTTATGTTAGCTAAACAGTATAAAATTCCAGAACAGATAATAGATTTTATACGAGAGCACCACGGAACATCTCTGGTATCATATTTTTATCATAAGGCATTGAAAGAGAATCCTGATAATGTAAGGGAAGAAGATTATAGGTATAAGGGACCTAAGCCTAGGAGTAAAGAGACCGCTATAGTGATGTTGGCAGACGCTGTAGAAGCTGCAGTTAGGTCATTAGAGCATCCTACTCCTCAGAAGATAGAGAGTGTTGTTAAGGGTATAATAGAAGAGCGTCTAAGCGATGGTCAGTTAGACGATAGCCCTCTTACTCTTAGGGATTTAAATATTATAGCTGACTCATTTATTAAGGTCTTAAATGGACTCTTTCATCCTAGGATAGAATACCCTGAGATACAGAAGGAGGCAAAAGCTATTGTCCCTAGAGGTAGTTAATATTCATCCAGATATTAAGATTAATAAAAGCAGATTGAAAAGGTTTATCAGAGAGAAGCTTAGAGAACTTAATATTAAAGAGAAAGAGATAAATATAGTGTTAACTGATGATGAATATATCAGAAAGCTCAATAGGGATTATAGATGTATAGATTCTGCAACTGATGTCCTTAGCTTTTCTATGGATGAAAATGTCCTTTGGGGAGACATCTATATCTCTCTGGATACTGCCTTTAAACAGGCTGAAGAACAAGGGTGGGACTTGGAAAAGGAGATAAAATTCTTGGCTATACATGGACTTTTGCATCTTTTAGGTTACAATGACGAGGATGAAGAGGGTTATAATAGGATGATGGAACTTACAGAGGAGCTCTTAGGTTAGATTATGTCTAAGACAAGTTCTTTTATAGAGAGTGTCGATTTAGCTATACAGGGAATAATATCCGCATTCAAGAGTGAGAGAAACTTTAAATTAGATATCTTCTTTGCTGGGATTGTTATACTATGCGGGATACTGTTGAACCTTACCAGAATGGAGTTAATAATACTGTTTTTTGCCATAACCTTAGTCCTTTTTACTGAGCTATTCAATACCGCTATTGAGAAGTTATTGGATGTAGTAAATGATAAGTTTGACCCTAAGATAAAGTTTGTAAAAGATGTATCTGCAGGAGCTGTTTTAGTAACGGTTATAGCATCAGTAGTTATAGGTTACCTTGTATTTTATCCTCATCTGGACCTTCCTTTCAGAATTACCCTTAGAACACTGAGGTCTATCCCTTATCACCTGATCGTAGGAGGGATTATCTTAGTAATAATTGCAGTTGTAATAATTAAAAGCCTTGCAGGAGACAGATTTCTAAGGGGTGGAATAGTTAGTGGGCATTCTGCAGTGGCTTTCAGTTTAGCTGTAGTCATAATCTATCTCTCAAACTCTTTAGTGATAAGTATTTTGGGTATTATTCTTGCTTTAATGGTAGCTCAGAGTAGGGTCGAAGGTAAGATACACTCTTTAAGAGAAGTGATACTTGGGTCTTTTTTGGGTATAATAGTAATGTTAACAATATTCAAATTGCTTCTTAGGTAGGAGGGAGTGACTCTTTGGAAGGCGGTAGTAGTTTTTGGCTTGACTATCTTTTGGTGTTTCTATTCCTTTCTTTATCTGCCTATTTTATGAGTTCCGAAACAGCTATAACAGCGGTAAGTAAGGTAAAGCTTAGACAGTTAGAGAACGAGGGGGATGAGAGAGCTAAGAAGTTGAATAAACTTTTAAAAGATTCTACCAGGCTACTCTCTACCATACTTCTAGGTAATAATATAGCCCAGAATGCACTGACTGCCATCTTGACCGCTGTATCTTTTAGGTGGCTAAGCTCTTTAAACCTAAACCCGGGGTGGTCTATTCCCATTTCTACCATCTTCTCTACATTTCTAATACTTATCTTTGCTGAGGTAACCCCTAAATCTTATGCCTTTCAAAAGGCGGAGAAGGTTGCCCTTTTTACAGCTATACCTCTTTCTTTCATTCATAAGGTCTTCTCTCCTATAGCCATAGCTATGACTACTGTAGCTAACTTGATATTAAAACTCTTTGGTTTAGAATTAGTAAACCCAGAGCCATTTGTGACCGAGGAAGAGATAAAGACCTTGGTAGATATAGGAGAGGAAGAGGGGATAATAGAAGAAGAAGAACGTGAGATCATAGAAGGTGTGTTTGAATTTTCTGAGACATTAGCAAGAGAAGTAATGGTCCCTAGGGTTGATATAATAGCATTAGATGTGAATTCAACCTTTGAAGAGGCTATTGATACTATAACTATGAGTGGACATTCTAGAATTCCAGTGTATGAAGAGACAATAGATAATATAGTGGGTATTATATATGCTAAAGACCTACTTAAATACTTCGGTTTAAAGAACCCTCCTTCTTTGAGTTCCATTATGAGAGCTCCTTATTATGTCCCAGAGACTAAACCGATAGATGAACTCTTTAGAGAGATGAGGGCTCAGAAGATTCATATGGCAATCATAATAGATGAGTATGGTGGCACTGCTGGATTGGTAACCATAGAGGATATTCTTGAGGAACTGGTTGGGGAGATAATGGATGAGTATGATATAAATGAGGAGTCAATGGTGAGAGAAATATCGCCAGATGAGATTATTGTAGATGGTAGGATGAACCTTGAGGAATTGAATGAGATATTTGGAGTAGAGCTTCCCGCCGAAGAGACAGATACGATAGCTGGCTTCGTATATGACCATATAAGTCATATACCAAAGCCCGGTGAAGAGTTCGAATACGATGGGGTTTTGATTAGGGTTGAAGAGGTTAGAGGTAGGAGGATCACAAAATTAAGGATTAGGAGAATATATAAAGAAGATGAACAAGAAGATGATTGATATTGCTAGAGAAGTCTTGAATAATGCCTATGCTCCATATTCAAAGTATAGAGTGGGTGCGGTTGTAGAAGCCTCTTCCGGTAAACTTTACACGGGCTGTAACATTGAGAATATGTCCTTTGGACTTACCATATGTGCAGAAAGGGTGGCAATATTTAAGGCTATATCTAGCGGAGAAAAGAGTATTACTAAAGTAGTAATTGTCTCAGATGATGATTCCATCCCTATCCCTTGTGGTGCATGTCTTCAGGTTATGAGCGAATTCTCCAACAGAGATCTGGAGGTCATAGCCTCTTCCAAAGATGGTAAGTTGGAGAGGTTTAGATTGGTAGAACTTTTACCAAACCCTTTCAGATTTGACAAAGAGAGGTGAGAGTATGTTGTATGAATTCCCAAAGGATTTTATCTGGGGTTGTGCTACCGCTTCGTATCAGATAGAGGGTGCTTTTAATGAAGATGGCAAAGGTCCTTCCATTTGGGATGTGTTTACACATACCCCTGGTAACATTATAGATGGTTCTAATGGTGATGTGGCTTGTGATCATTACCATAGGTATGCTGAAGATGTAAAGCTTATGGAAACTCTTAACCTTAAAGCCTATAGGTTTTCTATCTCTTGGCCTAGAATCTTCCCCGAAGGTAAAGGGAGTGTAAACAAGAAGGGTTTGGATTTTTATAAGAGATTGGTAGACGCTCTTAACTCAGCAAGTATTATCCCATTTGCCACTATATACCATTGGGATTTGCCACAGGCTTTGGAGGAAAAGGGGGGATGGGCTGATCTTGATACTAGTAAATATTTTGCCGATTATTCCTATGTATTGTTCAAAGAACTAGGAGACTCTATCCCCTTTTGGATCACTCTTAACGAGCCGGCTGTGTTTACATATCTAGGTTATGGTATAGGGGTACATGCTCCGGGGAAGAAAGATTCTGGCTTGGCTACAAAGGCTACATACTCAGCACTCCTTGCCCATGGTTTAGCAGTTGAAGCATATAGATCTCTAGGTGTTAAAGGGCAGATTGGTATAACATTGAATCTTACCCCTATGCATTCAGCCTCTAATAAGGAGGAAGATATCCTCTCTGCTAGAAGGATGGACCTTATGTGGAATAGATGGTTCCTAGACCCAATATTTAAAGGTTCTTTCCCTCAGGAATTTATTGAGCTTCTTGCCAAAAATGGAATCTCTTTTGAGGTAGATTCAGAACATATGAAGAAGATAAGTTTAAAGATAGATTTTCTTGGAGTGAATTACTATACGAGAAATATTGTTATGTATGACCCTAAAGTTCCTCTTATAAATGCACGTAGCATAGAACCAACAACCAATAAGACAGAGATGGGTTGGGAGATATATCCTGAGGGGCTCTATGAGCTTTTAACTTCTATTAAAAGAGACTATGGGAATATACCTCTTTATATAACCGAAAATGGTTCTGCTTTTAAGGATGAACTGATCGATGAGAAGGTAGATGATCCAGAGAGGGAAGACTATCTAAAGAGACATTTCTATCAGGCTTACAGAGCTATAAAGGATGGAATTGACTTAAAGGGTTATTTTGTATGGTCCCTTATGGATAATTTTGAATGGGCTTACGGTTATACCAAAAGATTTGGGATAGTCTATGTGGACTATCCTACTCAGAAGAGAATCATAAAGAGAAGCGGATACTACTACAGAAAAGTCATAGAATATAATGGGGTAGAGCTCTAAGCTCTACATCCCCATTATATTGTAGCCAGCATCTACATATATCGTCTCTCCGGTTATACCAGAGCTAAGACTGCTTAAAAGAAAGACTGCGGTGTCTCCTACTTCCCTATGTTCTATGTTTCTCTTAAGTGGAGACCTTTCTCTGTGTAGTTGTAGCATATCTACAAAGCCAGATATCCCTCTTGCAGCCAAAGTACTTAAGGGGCCAGGCGAGATTGCATTTACCCTTATATTATCTTTCCCTAGATCGTATGCTAGGTACCTTACACTAGATTCTAACGCTGATTTGGCTACTCCCATTACATTGTAATTTGGTATCACCTTCTCTGAGCCATAGTATGTTAGGGTAATTATAGAGCCACCTGGATTTATTATATCTTTGAATATCCTAGACATAGCGACAAAGGAGTATACACTTACCTCTAACGCTATCCTGAAAGCCTCTCTATTAGTCTCTATAAATGGAGACTTTAGGGCTTCCGTGGGGGCGAATGCTATAGAATGAACTAATCCATCGATTTTACCAGTCTCCCTTTCTATTATCCTTTTTGCCTCTTCTATCCTTTCATCGCTACTGACGTCACATTCCAAAACAAGAGGCTTTGGAGATAAATCCTTTACAAGCTCTTCTACATTCTCCTTAAATCTCTCATTTTGATAACCTATTATGACCTCTCCTCCGTATCTTACTACTGATTGGGCTATAGCCCAGGCTATACTCTTCTTATTAGCAACGTTGAATATTGCTATCCTCTTTCCCTTTAGTATCATACACGTCTCCTTTCTATAGCTCTAGGATGAGCCATCTCGAACTCTTCTTTTAATCTCTTGTTAGACACATGGGTATATATCTGTGTTGTGGATATACTGGAGTGACCTAAGAGTTCCTGCACGACCCTCAAGTCTGCCCCATTATCCAATAGGTGAGTAGCAAATGAATGTCTCAATGTATGAGGGCTTATATCCAAGCCTACATTATTGGCAAATTGTTTTACTATAAGCCAAACGCTTTGACGTGATAATCCTTTATTCCTGCTATTTAGGAATAGCTTCTTCTCCTTTATATGTCTTCTCTGTCTTAAGTATTCACTAATAGCAGAGATAGCCTTTGAACCTAAAGGGACTATCCTTTCTTTATTCCCCTTACCCTTTATCCTTACAAATCCTTCCTCTAGGTTTATATCATTGATAGTCAGGTTTACTATCTCGCTTACCCTAAGCCCACAGGAGTAGAGAAGTTCTAGGATAGACCTCTCTCTTGCGTATCTCTCTTCTTGAAGTAGAGGTTGTTCTAAGAGCTTTTTTATCTGGTCCTCAAATAATACCTTAGGTATCTTTTTCTCCTTTTTAGGGGTATCTAAGAAGGATACCAAGTCTTTTTCAATTATCCCTTCGCTTAATAGATACTTAAAGAACGTCCTTATCGATGCCAATTTTCGTATTATTGTATTATTTGTAAAGCCCCTCTCAGAGAGCATATTTATGAATTGAACAAGGTCCTCTTTATTTGCCTCTATTAGAGAGCTTCCTTTTTCATTAAGAAAGCTGGATAGCTCTGTGAGGTCAATCTTATAGGATGATAGAGTATTTGGAGAATAACCCCTCTCGTAAGAGAGGAACGATAGGAATTTCTCTATACAGTATTTATCAGAATAGGGATAACTGTCTCTGCTTTTTCTCCTCAACAACTTTCCCATATATCCCTCCCCCTCCAGGAGCCAGCTTCAGAGTTCCCTCTCGAGCCTTTATTATGAGTTTTGTCAGGTCTTTTCCTGCAACCCTAACTAAGCTCTCCTCATCAGCCTTATGTAAGACACCCATTTCACTACCAAAGGCTTTTATAAGTGCTGAATAGGTCTTTTCACCTATCCCAGGGACAAATTCTAGTGGAACCTGGTAATGGTATGGAGGTCTATGGTCAGGATGTCTAGGCTCTGGATAGTCCTGTATCAGCGTTATCCTATCTAAGACACCTATCACCATATTTTCATTACCACAGTTTTTACACACTGTGACAGGGGGGTCTTCCTCCGCTATGCGTTCACATAATGGACAAAAGCTTCTATGATATTTACCTAGTTTAGGGTCCAATCCATAATTGGCGATTACCCTTCTTCCATCCTTTCTAAATAGAGCCATTATTACCTCTTTATAAGATGGCTTTTCTATCTCTATAATGTTATACTCTCTTCCAATCTTAGTTAGGGAATGGGCATCTGAATTGCTTAGGAATGAGAATTTGGATAACTCTGCTATCCTATCCGCTAAGTTGGTATCTGCACTTAGACCCAATTCTATTGCAGGTATCTTATCTAATGCGCTATCTTTAAATATCTGAGATAGTCTCGGATAGCAATTTCCATATACACTTTTATGTGGGGTGAAGGCATGGGCTGGGATGAGAATTCCATCTAGGCTGTTTGTAACCTCCCAGATCCTCTGTGCAGGTAATCTACATCGTTGTGTGCTAAAGTTTATATTCGTTACATATCTTGATAAGAACTTGCTAAATCTTTTTATGCCTTCTAAAGTTGGAAAGAATGCTATATGATGGGAGTTGCCTCCATTGGCTTCGGTAGTTTCTACCTCAGCTCCAGGTATTATCAGTATCTCATCCCTAAATAAAAATCCTCCATCAGTAATCTCAATAATCTCACCCAATGCTATCAGTTCGTCAATATCTTTTAAAACGACTGGGGATGCACAGTCAACAATCCCTACAATCTGGATACCCTTTCTCTCTTTACACTCCTTTGCTATATTACCGAAAGTAAGGTTCTTAGCCCCTGTTACCTTGACTGCTTCTCCTCTAGAAGTGCTACCTATATGGATATGTAAGTCACAGAACACTTTCATCTCTTTAATAGATAAAGACAAAACGCAGATAGGGTCTTACTATCCTTTATCTCTCCTTCCTCTATCATCTCTCTAAAGGTATCTAACGCAAATTCTCCTAATTCTATAAACTCGTCTTTGTCTTTTGGTAAAGGTGAAGGTACAAATCTATCCGCATAGAATAGGTATATCTTCTCCGTACTGTATCCTGGTGATACAAATATCTCCCCTAGCTTTATTAGATTCATTGGGGATAATCCTGTCTCTTCTCTAAGCTCTCTTACCGCACATTCCTCCGGGGTTTCCCCCTCTTTAAAAACCCCTGCAGGTATCTCCCAGAGGGTCTCTCTTACTGGATGTCTATACTGTTTTACAAGTATAACCTTATTATCTACTATAGGTAAAACTGCAACCGCCCCTTTATGTATTACGACCTCTCTAGTAGCAGTATTTCCTTCAGGGGTTCTTACCTCATCTACTGCTACCTTTATAAGTCTACCGTTAAATCTTAATGTTGAGTTGATAAGTTCTTCCTCCATATGCATAGCTTAATTATACAGCAAAATTGCATACTATACAAACTTATGAGAAAATATTATGGTATGTCAATTTATTGTGAAGGAGGCTGAGCAATGAAAAGGATAATATCAACAGATAAAGCTCCCAAGGCTATCGGTCCA
>JACIXS010000343.1 GCA_014360335.1 bacterium
TTTATAAGGTATGCAATATCTTTAGCTGTAGATGTTTATAGTATGGCCTTAATGGTAAGTAAGACAGGGAGGTTGGTACTTATGTTGGAGGGGATCAAAAAGTGATTACAGATCAGAAGCAAGACCTTGCATCCATTTTGACGAAGGTATCAGATTAAAGTGGTGATTCCTCTATCATTATTTCCCCTTTAATCCTTTCTACCTCTTCTTTTTTAAAGACACAGGCTCCAAATTCAAGCGTGTTTGCAGTGCCACAGGCTATACCAAGTTTTAATATTTCTTTTAGGTCCAAACCTAATATCTTCCCGTATATAACTCCTCCCAGAAAGGCATCTCCTGAACCTATGGCATAGTGGGAATATATTCTTCTACTTTTGCCAACTATTAATCTATCTTTAACCATTAATATAGCACCTTTCTCACCTCTTGTAACAAAGAGCCAAACAGTTCCAATCTCAGATAGATAAGAATAGAACTCTTTCAATATCTCCCTATCCTCTATATCTACTTTGAAAGCATCCCTCAGTTCGTCCTCGTTTATCTTTATGCAGAAGGGACCTAAGTTTGCACATTGTTTGAGGATTTCTCCACTAGTATCAATAAAGACCTCTTTCCCCTTAGCCTTAAAGACACCAAGCAAACTTTTTATCTTTTCTGGAGAAATACTTGGAGGAGCTCCTCCAGAAAGTACTACTCTTTTTATACTATCCAGATACTTGTCTTTTATAAAGTTTATACACCTATCCATCTCTTCTTCTGTAACTTTTGGCCCCTGTTCATTTGTAATCATCCCTATACCGCTTGATTCCTCATAGGTGGCGTATGCTATCCTTGTCTCATCGCTTATCCAGAAGTAGTCATTTTTTATTTCCTCTTTATCGAGAAGTTCCTTCATAATCTTACCTATACCTCCCCCTAGAATACCAGAACAGATAAAATCTTTATACCCTAAGGTTTTTAATGCCCTCCCTAGGTTGGCACCCTTACCTCCTGGTAGGATTACCAGCCTATTTGCCTTATTTATTCCATAAGGATTATACCTTTCTACTACTGCGGTTCTATCTAATGCAGGGTTAAAGTTTAGGATTAATGTCTCTGCCATAGTCTACCCTCCTTGAAAATCTAAGTTTCTTCAATAATATGATACAATAATTATTATGAATGAGAGAAGCCTAAAACTATGTGAATTTGATTTTGTATTAGAAAGACTGGGAGAGTTGACAGAAACCCCTATGGGGAAGGAATTGGCTCTCAGTCTAAAGCCTTCTTCTACAAGGGAAGAAGTTATTGGTGCTTCTATAGAGACTGAAGAGGCTAAGAAACTTATATCTCATGAGCCACCTCCTAGCCTTTCTGGGTTGATAGATATATCTCCAATACTTTCTAAGGCAAGATTGGGTGTTATACTAGAGCCGAAGGATTTAATGCATATATGTGACCTTATCTCTAGATTGCCCGTAGTAAAAAAGTATATCAGAATAAATTCCTTCTTTAAGGAGCTGTCAGATAAACTTCCTAATTTATCCTCTTTAGAGGATGATATTAGAAGAGTTATAGATGAGGATGGAAATATAAGGTCTAACGCCTCCTCAAAGCTTGTAGGCATAAGAAGAGGGATAGCGAGGTTAGAGGAATCTATCAGGTCTTATCTGGAGAGTCATATAGCCAAGGATTGGAAGGATGTAGTTCAGGAGAATTATATAACAATAAGAAATAGTAGATATGTTATCCCTATAAAGTCTTCATATAAGAAGACAATTAAGGGTATTGTTCATGATGTATCTCAAAGTGGCAATACGCTCTTTATCGAACCTTATGATGTAATAGATATGAATAATAATCTACAGGAGTTAAAGAAAGAGGAAGAGTATGAGATTCAGAGAATCTTAAGAGAACTCTCAACTAAGGTTTCCTCTCATAACGATGAGCTACTTATAGCTAGGGATATCATAGCTCGCATAGATTTTATATTTGCTAAAGCTAGATTGTCTCTGAATTGGGATTGTATAGCTCCTATTTGGGTAGACAAGCCAATGGTGAGATTTAAGTCTGCTAGACATCCTATTTTAGGTAAGAGGGCTGTCCCTATAGATGTAGAAATAGGTGATAAGTTTGATATATTGGTAATAAGTGGTCCTAATACTGGTGGAAAGACCGTTACTTTAAAGACTGTAGGACTATTCATTATGATGGCTCAGTCTGGGCTACATCTTCCGGTAAGTTTTGCAGAGATGGGTATATTTAAGGATGTATTCGTAGAGATAGGAGACGAACAGAATATCACACAGGACCTTAGTAGTTTTTCTGCCCATCTTACCCATATAATACCCTTTATAAGATATGCAGATAAAGATACGATAGTTCTTATAGACGAGCCAGTTACTGGTACTAGTCCAAGAGAGGGTTCTGCCTTAGCAATAGGTATTCTAGAGGCTTTGAGAGACAGAAAGGCAAAGGTGATAGTTGCAAGTCACTACGACGAATTAAAAGTATGGGCAAGTAATGCGGAGAGGGTTATAAATGGAGCTATGGAATTTGACCCAGACACGTTTCTCCCTACCTATAAACTTCGTATAGGCAGACCGGGGGTAAGTAATGCATTTGTTATAGCAAGAAGATTAGGGTTAGATGAGTCTATTATAGAGAAGGCCAAGAGTTCTCTTTCTAGTAATGAGTTAACACTTAATAAACTTTTAAGACAGATAGACCAGTTGGAGAAAGAACTTAGGGTAGAACTAGAGGAGGCTAGAAAGGAAAGGTCTACCTATGAGGAGCTGAGAAATAGATACGAAAAGTTAATGGAAGAGATATCTCTCCAGCAGAAGACCATACTGAGGAGAGCAAAAGAAGAGGCTAGAGAGTTAGTAATTAGAACTAAGATCCGTCTTGATGAACTGTATGAAAAGGCAAAGTCAGTATCTAATAAGAAAGAGATAGTTTCGATAAAGGATGAGTTAAAAGAGCTAGAACCGGCTCAGGAGGAGCTAGAGATACAAGGAGATAGGATAGAGAGACCAGAGATAGGGATGACGGTATTTGTTCCATCTCTAGGGCAGAGTGGTGATATAGTTGATATTAATGAGGATAAGGTTACTGTCCTTATGGGTAAGGCTAAGATAGAGGTCCCTAAGGATGAACTGTATGCCTCTAAAACTGAGCATAAAGAATTTACTACTGATAACATAGTAAAGATAAAGAAGAATAAAGCCCAAAATATATCAAATAGACTTTCTATAAGACAGCTTACTGTGGAGGAGGCTCTGGAGAAATTAGAAAGGTATATAGATGATGCAGTATTAGCTGGGATATCCCCTGTCTATATAATACATGGTAAAGGAGAGGGTATCTTGAGAAAGGCGGTTGCGAGTTTCCTTAAGAACCATCCAATGGTAGAGTCCTTTAGACTTGGAGAGTATTATGAAGGCGGATGGGGGGTCACTGTAGCCTATTTAAAGGGACTGTGATAAACTTATTAGTGTAGTAAGCCTAATAAAGGAGGGCTAAATTGGAAGAGATAAAGGAAGTATTTCTTAGATTATCTAAAGAGAAAGGTATTAGATATGGAGAGCTGAGGCTAGAAGAGTCAGAGGTGACAAGTATAAGCTTTAGAGGAAAGGAATTAGAAGAGCTTTCTGTATCTAAATCTAAAGGTGGTAATATTAGGATTCTTGGTAGGCATGGGTGGGGATTCGTATCTTTCAATGAAGTTAATCCTAAAAGTATAAAGGATTACTTTGAGCAAGCTTACAGTGCAAGTAATCTTATCTTAGGTGAAGATTTAGATATAGAACATTCCGGTCCAGTTGTGGATAGGGTTATAATCCCTATGAAGAAAGACTTTAGAGAGGTCCCTCTCGAAGAAAAGAAGAGACTTCTGGGTGAGTATAATAATATTATGCTTACCTTTAGCCCTAAGATTCAAAGTACCCAGGTTAGATATAATGACCGTTTTACTAGGAAATATTTTATCAATACCGAAGGTGTAGATGTGGTTCAGGAGAGGGGGGATATAGCCGGGGTTCTGGTTGCAATTGCCAAAGAGGGAGACTTAGTTGAACAATATCATTACTCTACTGGTGGTATAGGTGGCTTTCAGGTTATAGAAGGTCTTTATAATGAGGCTCTCCATACCGCAGAGATGGCGGTTAAGCTATTGTCAGCCCCGGTGGTTAAAGGTGGAGAATATACGGTAGTATTAGACCCGAGACTTGCTGGAGTATTTATCCATGAGGCATTTGGACATCTCAGTGAGGCAGACCATGTGTATGAGAATGAAAAATTGAAGGAACTTATGGTTATAGGTAAGAGATTTGGACCAGACTTTCTTAATGTTGTTGATGACCCCACTTACCCAGATTTAAGAGGTTCTTATAGATATGATGATGAAGGGGTCTTAGCTAGAAAGACGTACCTTATAAAGGATGGAATTCTAGCAGGAAGACTCCACTCTAGAGAGACTGCGAGAAAGATGGGAGAACAGATAACTGGTAATGCTAGGGCTATAAATTACAGATTTCAGCCGATAGTAAGGATGAGTAATACCTATATAGAACCGGGAAGTTATTCCTTTGAAGAACTCATTTCAGATATAAAGTATGGTATATATGCTGTTGGAGCTTATGGGGGCCAAACCTCTATGGAGATGTTTACATTCAGTGCCCAGGAAGGATATATTATTGAGAATGGAAAGATAGGAGATATGGTAAGGGATGTTGTTTTGACCGGTAACGTATTTGTTACACTACAGAACGTAGAAGGTATTGGTAATGATTTGAAGTTTAGCCAAGGTGGTGGATGTGGGAAAGGAGGACAGTCTCCTCTTCCTGTTTCTACTGGAAGTCCTCATATTAGGATAAGAAATGTCGTTGTAGGGGGAAGATAGATATGGAAGAATTAATTAAAAAACTTAGATTGGAATCTATAGAGGGGGATATATTTTCTAGAAGGGGTACTTCTACAGTAGTTACCTTTGAGGCAAATAAGTTAAAGTCTATAGAATCTAGCGAAAGTTCAGGGATAGGGCTTAGAGTTCTTGTGGGTAATAAGATAGGTTATGCAAGCCAGTATGGTATCTATGAACCCGATTGGCTTTTAGAGAAGGCTAAGGCTACCGCTAATATAGAGACTAATATGCAATTGCCTTCGGATATATGTATAAAGGAAGATTATGATGATGCTTTAGATAGCGTCTCAATTGAAGACTTAACCAAATTGGGAAAGGATATAATAGACAAGATACTTAGTTCTTATCCTGATGTTATATGTAACGTAGAGATAGGTAAGGATAAAGGAGAGTCGTTGATAGTAAATACAAAGGGCATTGACTGCAGTAGGAGTAGAGCTTCTCTTACAGTTGCGGTACATGTAAACAGGATAAAGGGCACAGATATGTTAGATGTCTATGAGGAGACCGTTGTAAAGAGGTTTGATAATTTAGATACAGATATATTGATTTCTAAGATATTCTACGCCTTAGAGTCTAGTAAAAATATAGTGAAACCATCCAAATCTAAACTCCCAGTAGTCTTTACCCCTAAGGCTGTTTATGTTTTGCTTCTTCCCCTTATGTCTGCATTAAGTGGAAAGATACTACTTATGGGTGCTTCGCCTCTTCAGGATAAGGTGGGGAAGAAGTTCTTTGATGAAAAATTTACCCTTATAGATGACCCTACTAATCCTGAGGGTTTATCTATGACCTCTTTTGATGATGAGGGGACCCTTACAAAGGTCTTACCTCTAGTAGACTCTGGGATTGTTGGAGAGTTCTATTTTGACTTACACACTGCTTCATTACTAGGTAGAGAACCTAATGGGCATGGCTTTAGAGGTGGCTTGGGACAGCCTTCTCCTGGACTTACCAATCTTATAATAAACCCTGGAGATACTGGCATCAGAGATATCATATCTTCATTTGATGAAGTCTTAGTGGTTGACCAGATGATGGGGGTAGGGCAGGGTAATATCCTTAGTGGGGAGTTCTCTGTAAATATACACCTAGGATTCTTGTATAGAAAAGGAGAAGTGTTGGGAAGAGTGAAAGATTCTATGCTAGCGGGTAATGCATACAACGCACTGGGTAATATTGCAGGTTTAAGTAGTGAGAGGGAGTGGATAGGGGGAAGCCTTTATTCTCCTTATATATGCATCCCAGAACTTACAGTAGTCTCTAAGGAATAGGAGGTGTTTATTGTGTCAGGTAGGACCACTAGATTTATGGTTACTGTAGCTATTTTGTTGGTAATAGCCCTTGTATTATGGATTACCCAGATAAAGAATCCTCCAACTCAACAATCTTTAGGTCCTATGAAGGGTGAAACAACCCAAACTGTTCAGTCTACCACTGAATCTACTAAGGAGTCTACATCTAAGAATGAGAGTAAAGAGGAGAAAAAGTCTCCGGAGCAGATAGAATATGAGAAGATTAGACAGTTATTCATAGATGGAGAATTGGAGAAGGCTATAGAAGAGTTAACTAAGTTTATAGAGAAGAATCCGAAGAGTGACTGGGCAGATGATGCTCAGTTTGATATAGCCCAGTGTTATGAGCATATGGGAGAGAAAGAAAAAGCTGTAAAAGAATATCAGAAGTTAGTAGATAAGTATCCTAAGAGTGATTTGGTGAATTCCGCTCAGTATGCTATAGACCTTCTTGAGGGAAGGGTATCATACTACTAATTAATACAGGAGGTGTAATCAAGGTGGAACTATTTCAAAAGTATTTTAAACCAGGTCTAATACATTTTATGGCATTTCCACAGACTATGCGTGGTGAGGGTCCTATACTAGAGACTCTAGAGGAGATAGTAAGCGATGAATTCTTTTCTGCGGTAGAGATCTCTTGGATTAAGGATGAAAAGGTAAGGGAAGAGGCTAAGAAGCTTCTTGAGACAAGTGGAATGACTATAGCTTATGGAGCTCAGCCTAGGCTTCTAACCCAGAATCTAGACATATCAAGTTTGGATGAAACCACTAGACTTAGAGCTGTAGAGGAAGTAAAGAGGGCAATAGAAGAGGCTGAATATATGGGTGCGGTTGGAGTAGGCTTTCTAGCTGGAAAGGACCCTGGCCCTGAAAAGAGAGAACAGGCGAAAGAGGCTTTAGTAAAATCTATATGTGAACTTTGTGATTATGCTAAAGCCCATGGAAATCTGAGGATAGAGCTAGAGGTATTTGATTTTGATGTAGAGAAGAATAGCCTAGTAGGTCCCTCTTTGGTAGCTAGAGAAATAGCCCAAAGAGTGAGGAGAGAACGTAAGGATAACTTTGGACTTTTGATAGACCTAAGCCACTTCCCCCAGTATTATGAATCTATAAGAGATGCGGTATATACTACCGCTGGCTATGTAACCCATGTCCATTTGGGTAACTGTGTCATAAAGGATAAGTCTCTCCCAGGATATGGAGACCAGCATCCTAGATTTGGTATAAAGGGTGGAGAGAATGGGGTAAAAGAGGTAAAGGAATTCCTAAGAGCCCTCTTTGATGTTGGATTCTTTGAAGATAATGATAAACCGATAGTAAGCTTTGAGGTAAAACCGCTACCTGGAGAAAATCCGAAGGCGGTAATAGCTAATGCCAAAAGGACTCTTATAGAAGCCTGGGCAGAGTTATAGGAGGGAGACTATGAAAGAGATAAAGGTAGGAGTAATAGGAGCAGGAAGCATAGGTAAGGTTCATCTACAAGCCTATCAGGCGGTACCAGATGTAAAGGTAGTTGCTGTAACAGATATTGTAGAGGAGAGAGCCAAACAGGTATCAGAGATGTTTGGAATCCCTAGATACTATACTGATTACAGAGAGATGCTAGAAAAGGAAGAGCTTACAGCTGTAAGTATATGTACACCTAACTATCTACATTCACCTATGACAGTGGATGCCCTTAACGCTGGTGTTAACGTCTTGTGTGAGAAGCCAATGGCTATAAATGCCAAAGAGGCTCAAAAGATGGTCGATACCGCTAAAGCTACAAAAAAGATTCTTATGATAGCTCTCTGCTGGAGATTTTCTGATGAAGCAAGGACTATAAAGGAATTTATAAGGCAAGGTTATCTAGGTAATATATACTATGCCAAGGTTGGAATCTTGAGAGTTTCAGGAATACCTGGAATGGGTAGCTGGTTTACCAATAAGGATAAATCTGGAGGAGGACCTCTTATCGATCTAGCTCCTCACTTTTTAGATTTAGCTATGTGGTTTATGGACCATCCTAAGCCTGTTTCTGTAAAAGGTTATACCTATGCCAAATTTGGCCCATTCGATAAGAGAAGAGGTGGATGGGGTATCCCTGAACCTGGAGGAAAGTTTGATGTAGAAGACTTAGGCTGTGCCATTGTAGGACTTGAGAATGGAGCTACTATTTTTGTAGAAATGAGCTGGGCAAGCAATATAGAGAAGGATACGTCCTATTGTACTTTGTTAGGTGATAAGGGTGGGGCTGAAATGATGCCTCCAAAGGTCTTTACTGAGATGGCTGGTAAGTATGTGGAGATTATCCCTAAGGTTGAGAAGGTCAATACATATGTAGAGGAGATAAAGCACTTTGTTAAGTGCATTCAAGAGGGGACAGAGCCTATGCCTAGAGGTGAAGAAGGGGTCATAGATATGCAGATAATAGATGCTATCTACGAATCTGCTAGAACTGGAAGAGAGGTAAGATTCTAAAATATATAACTAGGGAGGAGTTTGTAAATGTTAGAGGATGATGTAAGATTTAAAATTACGGTTAAATCTACCAAAAATGGTGGACCTTGTTATGCAGGACATAAACCTGGAGATACTTTTGAATGTGGTTATCTTACTCCAGAGGGTTTGTGTGGCTGGGCTTATCATTCTATGTACCCTTTTATACATGCCCTTAGACATACAGAATCTTACAAGGATGTAGACTCTAGACTGGTAAAGAAGGATACAGTACAAATAGCTTGTCCTGATAATGCTTGGGTTATATTTGAGATTGAGAAGTTGTAATCTTTTATTTAGGGGTGGCTAACGAGCCGCCCTTCTTAAAAAAAATGAGAATATTACACACTGGAGATTGGCATATAGGTATAAGTAGATGGGGAATAGATAGGACTGAAGAGGTTTTTAAATCTATAGAATTTATAGTTGATATTGTAGAAAAGGAAGATGTAGATGTTGTTCTTATAGCAGGTGACCTATTTGAGCATAAGATGCCTAAGGGTGATGACCTCCGTAGAACCGCAGAGATACTACAGAGACTAGGGGAAAAGGACAGAAAGGTTATAATTGTTTCTGGAAATCACGACTGGAAAGAGTTAGAGGTAAGTTTAGGAATCTTTTCTTCCTCTTCTAATGTTCACTTTTTGACTGAATTAGGTGTAAAACCGTTTAGGACGAGAAAAGGAGAGCTTTTGTATGTAGGCTCATTTCCTTATTTTTGGGAGAGGGATTTTTTATACATCGGAGATGACTCTGACAGAAAAGAGAAGTTGGGAGAGATTATTCACAGGTACCTAGAGAAGATTAATCAGAGGTTTTTGCCAAACTCAGTAAATGTCTTATTAGGCCATATATTTGTGGAAGGCGCTTTACTAGGTAGTGCGGTTAGACTTTCCTTTTCTTCTAACTTTGCTATACCTCCTTCTTGGTTCCCTAATAGAGCTCATTATGTAGCATTGGGTCATGCGCATAAACCACAGAGTATCTCGAATAGTCCTGTTCCTACCTATTACTGTGGCTCTATTATAAGGATAGATTTTAGTGAGACAGGGGATAAAAAGTGCGTAAATGTTATAGATGCAAAACCAGAGAGGATTGCTAATGTAGAGAAGATAGAGATACCTTGTAAAGAACTTATAGAGCTAGATTTTAAATTCTCCCAGTTAGAGTCAAAGGCTGTTATGGTTAAAGATTTTGACGGATATATAAAGGCTAAGATACATATGGATATTTTAGAGAATAACCCTATAAGCAAGGTAAAGCAACTTATCCCTAATTGTGTAGAGGTCGAGACTGTATATGAGCAGAATCATAAAAAGGATAGATCCCAGATTGACCTTACACTAGAACCGTCAAAGCTTTTTTCTCAGTATCTTCTACTTAAAGAGGGTAGTGTTGATGAAGAGGTCATTAAAATCTTTGAAGAGTTATATAGAGAGGCAGTTTTGAATGAGGATTCTGGGTATTGAATTGGCAGGATTTCTCTCATATCATAGTCCTCAATCTATAGATTTTACTAAGGCTAATGTGTTCTGCATATCAGGTCCAAACGGAGCTGGGAAGTCATCTATACTGGATGGAATAGTTTATGCCCTCTATGGTAAGATTCCAAGATACGCAGGAAGGAGGATAAATACAGAGGAGGATATCATAAATCATAATTCGGATAGACTCTCCCTATCCCTTAAGTTTAGAGTTGGAGATAGGGTATTTTTAGTGAAAAGAGAACTGGTCAGGGGAAAATCGCAACAGGCAAATATCTATGAAATTATAGATGATAGGTCTATACCTCTTGGTGTTAAGAAAAATAGGGAGGTAAACGCCCTAATAGAGAGTCTTCTAGGTATGGATTATGAGACATTCACTAGGACGGTGATTCTTCCCCAAAATCAGATAGATAGATTCCTTAAACCTTCTAGTAGTGAAGCCTTTTCTGAAAGAAGACAGGTCTTACAGAAGCTCCTTGGTCTTGATATCTATAAAGAGGTAAAGAAACTTGCAAACCAGAGATATAAGGATATATCTAGAGAAATTCAGTTCATAGTAGGTAGACTAGAAGGAGAATTAAGGTCTTATAACAAGGAATATGTAAAGGCTTTAGAGAAAGAATTAAAGAATAAGGACGATCTGCTTAAGAGTTTAGAGAAGAATAGACAGGAAACTAGTAGAGATGTCGAATCTTTAAGAGATATAATAAATCTCTTTTCCGATCTCATTTCTAATCAGAAGATTTATAGAGAGGTCGTTTCTAAATTAGAATCCCTGAAGAAGGAAAAAGAGGAAGTAGATAGGCTAGAACTTATCTATCAGATTCAGGTTGATGCTATTCCCCTTTGCAATAATATTAAGGATTTTTCAGATAAGAAATCTAGACTGGAATCTCTAAAGAAGGAAAAATTGGAGATAGAGGAAAATATAAAGAAATATCTTAAGACAATAGAAGCCGAGGAGGAGAAAGTCAAAGAGTATCTAGAATATATTAAATATGCCGAGATGCTATTAGAATTTACCCCTCTGGCTGAATCTATTAAGGCGTTGGAAGTTGACAAAAGAAGGATAGCCAAGGCTTGGGAAGAGATAAAAGTTAAAGAAGATGAGTTACTTTTGATAGATAGAGAGATAGAAGTGATTCTCTCTGAGATTGAAGCTTGTGATAGGAAGATAGAAGCATTAAAGGCTGATCTAGAGAAGAGGTCTAAAGTTTGGGAAGAGCTTAATACTATAGTCGAAGAGATAAAGACGTTAAGGACTAAAGAGAAAGAATTGGCCGATTATAGAGAAAAGAAGAGAAAGTTAGAAATGGATAAAGAAGATATAGAGATGGCATTAAAATCTGTAGAAGATACTCTTAATGCACTATCCGATGAGTTAAATAGACTGGACAAAACCATAGATGATTCTCATCTACAGAGGATAATTAATTCTCTGTCTGTAGGTGATACCTGTCCAGTATGTGGTAATACTATAAGAGAACTCCCTAAAAAAGTTAGAGATGAGAGGGAACTAGATGAGTTATTATCGTTATATCAAGAAAAGAAAAAGAATTGGCAGGAGTCTTTTGAAAGATTTTCAAGTCTAAAGACAAGACTAAAACAGGTTGATGAAGAGTTAAAACTTATAGGTAACTCTATAGGAGATTTAGAAAGAGAAATAGGAGAAATAGACTTACATATCCGTAGTGTCTTAGAAAAACACTTTGGTAGAGATTATGTTATTGATGTTGTATTTATAGATTCCAGGATAGAAAAAGAGAGAAGAGACCTAGAGGGTTTAATATATAGTGCAGAGAAAGAAAAGGCAATTAAAATTGCAAGAGTCAATGAGAAGAGAGCTCTTTATGAGAAGGAAATTACTACTATTAATTTTTCTAAAGAGCAGTTAGAGAAGGAAACCTTAGAGTTAGAGGAGAGAGAAAAATCTCTATTAGAGAAGGTTTCCAAAACTAATATAAGATGGGAAGAATTCTTAAGTCGTAACTTCTTAAGAGAATCCCAAGAATTAAAGAATAAATATCAGAGGCTTTTGGATTCCTCTAATAGAATTATCTTGACAAGTAAGGCTTCTATAGATACGGGTAAGGCTAGGATAGAAAAGATAGATTTAGAGATTTTAGAGTTAAAAGATAAGATTCTCTCTCTAAAGGAAGAGATAGATGCTAAAAGAAGAGAGATTGAGTCTCGTTGTCAGTCTATAGGAATTTCTCTAGAAAAGCTTCTCAATCTTAAGGTTGATAGGTCATATATAGAAAAGGTAAGGAGAGAATTTAGTGAACTTGCCACAAGGCAGAATCTCCTTAAGGAGGAGATATCCAAGCTTCGTGAGTCTCTTATAAAGGCAGGAAAGGACCCAGATAAACCAGAAGAGCTAGATTCGATACAAGGTTTGTATAACTCGAAACTAAACCTTCTAAAGGAGCTAGAAGAAAAGATAGCTTTGGTGACTAGGGAGATTGGGTCTTTGGAGAATCAAATCAGGAGTGCTAAGGAGAATCTTTCTCTAGCAGAAGATTTATCTACCAGGAAGAGAGAACTAGAAAAGAGTTTGAACTATTACAGGATAATTGATGATGCTTTAAGTGAAAATAGATTCCCAGAGTTTCTTATGAGAGAAGTTATGGAAAGTATTATAGATAGAGCCTCTATACAGTTGAGTTCCCTTACACAGGGCAGATACTCATTCTCCCTTGCTTCAGATGAGTCAGCCGATATAGTGATAAATGATAACTGGTATCCAGACAGAAGGCGTAAGACCTATTCACTCTCTGGTGGGGAAAGTTTCTTAGCATCTATATCGTTAGCTATAGCAATAGCGGAGGAGATTAGAGGGAAGAGGGCTGTTGATTGTCTTTTTATAGATGAAGGCTTTGGCGCTTTGGATGATACAGGCTTGGATAATGTAGTATCAGCTTTGGCAGAATTAGAAAATTCTGGCATTATGATTGGAGTAATAACGCATAATAAGGAACTTGCCAGTAGGTTTCCTTACAGGATTGAAGTTGAGAAGGATGAGAGGGGGTCTAGAGTAAAAGGAGTGTGGTAGGATTTATGAGACATACGACAATACTAGCGATAAAGAAGGGAAATACTGTTGCAATGGGGGGAGATGGCCAGGTTACCGCTGGACAGACTATTATTAAAAAGAAGGCTAGGAAGGTAAGAAAGATAAGGGATGGTAAGGTATTGGTTGGCTTTGCCGGTTCTGCTGCCGATGGGATAGCTCTATTAGATAGATTTGAAGGTAAACTAAACGAATATGGGGGAAATTTAGCTAGGGCTGCGGTAGAATTAGCTAAAGAGTGGAGGCTAGATAGGGCTCTAAGGAGATTAGATGCATTACTTGTAGTTGCGGATGTAAATAACCTACTCCTTATCTCTGGAACAGGCGATGTAATAGAACCAGATGATGGTATTATAGCTATAGGTTCGGGTGGTAACTATGCATTGGCTGCAGCTAGGGCTTTATTAAAACATACTGACCTATCATGTGAAGAAATCTTAAGGGAGGCGCTTTCGATAGCTGCCGATATCTGTGTCTATACTAATCATGAGTTTGTAATAGAAACGTTACCTTGATATCAAGAGGAGGTGAGTCTAGTGGAATACTGCATAGGGATAGATGCTGGAACTACCAATATAAAGGTAATACTGTTTGATCTAGATGGTAATATAGTTTCTTCTGTTTCTACTCCTACACCAGTATTGATAGAAGGAAAATACCATTATTTTGTCCCCGATAAGATATGGGAGATTATTAAGAGCTCAATAAGAAAGGTTTCTGCTGAAGTGAATGGTAATGTTGTTAGTATATCTGCTACTAGTGTGGCAGAATCTATGGTCCCTATAGGCAAGAATGGGGAGATTCTTTTCCCAGCTATAGCTTGGTATGATGAAAGGACTGTAGAACAGTTAGAATGGCTTTTGCAAAGGATAGACCCTCAGACGATATATAGCATTACTGGTTTAAGGGTGCAACCCATATATGGTATAAACAAGATACTATGGATGAAACAGTATAAACGAGATGTCTATGAGAAGGCTAAGGTATGGCTTCCTATATCTGATTTTATAACATATATGCTCTCTGGCGAAATTGCCACAGATTATTCTCAGGCTTCAAGGATAATGGCTTTTGATCTAAGGACTCTGCAGTGGTCAAAGACTATACTAGAAAAGGCAGAGGTTCCAGTAGATATACTTCCTAAACCTGTCCCTAGTGGGACTCTACTAGGTAGAGTGAGAAATCCTGAAGAGCTTGGGGTAAGACCAGATACAATGGTAGTTGTAGGTGGTCATGACCATGTATGCGGAGCTTTTATAAATGGATGTTTCCGAAAAGGTATTGGTCTTGATTCTATGGGAACCGCAGAGAGTTTTCAGTTGAGTACAGAGACCCCTCCATTGCATCTTGAGGTAAAGGAGAGGGCAGATATAACGGTAGGGGCACATGTTGCTAGAGGAAAGTATTATGTCCATGTGGCGATACCTTTTTCTGGAGGGCTTATAGAGTGGACAGCTAAACTTATGAGTTCATTAAATAACGTAGAAAAGGATAGGAACCTGTTTGATGCCCTTTCTTCTTTGGCTGAGACATCCCCTGTTGGTAGTAATGGGCTTTTCTGTGTTCCGCACTTTTTGGGTAGTAGCGTCCCAAGGCGAGACCCTCAGGCGAGGGGAGTCTTTTTGGGCTTAAAGAGGGAACATTCTCCTGCAGATTTTGCTAGGAGTGTTTTAGAGGGTCTTTCTTTCGAGGCTAGACTAGCCTTTAATACGTTAGAGGAATTTGGAACTATAGAAAAGGTTATAGGGATAGGTGGAGGGACTAAGAATTTGACCTGGCTAAAGATAAAAGCTACCGTTATAGATAAGGTCATAGAAGTTCCTCAAGTTACCGAAGGGACCGCTATGGGAGCAGCCTTCTTAGGCGCTTTAGGTGCTGGTCTATTCAAGAATGAGGATGAGATTGTAGATAGGACGTACAAGGTAAAGATGATAGTAGAGCCAGATAAAGGTTTGACCCCAATATACAAGGAGCTCTTTGAAAAGGTCTATACCAAGATTTTCTATGCAGTTAATGATATAGACCATATCATAGATCAGGAGATAAGGAGATTAGGAGAAAGATGAGTAAGATTATCATTAAAAATGGAAAGGTCGTTATTCCAGGAGAAAGTTTTGTTGGTAAAAGAGACATCCTTATCGAAGATGGTGTTATAGTTGAGATAATAGAAAACATACCTGGTGAAGATGGAGAAGTTATAGATGCAGATGGATGCTATGTAATCCCTGGGATAGTAGATATGCATGTGCATCTTAGGGACCCAGATGGAACGGAGGAGGGTATATACACTGGGACTATGGCATGCGCCAAAGGTGGCGTAACTACCGCCTGTTGTATGCCCAATACCAATCCCTGTATCGATAACCCTACTATAGTCAGATATGTAGTGCTTTCGGCAGAAAAGTATGGTAAAGTAAAAGTCTATCCAATTGGTGCTATGACGGTAGGAAGAGAAGGAAAGACTATTGCTCCTTACGATAGAATGAAGTCTGAGGGAGTTATAGCGGTTTCTGATGATGGGAGCTGGGTGGAAGACCCACTAGTTATGAGGTCTGTCTTAGAGACAGCTAATATGTGTGGGTTACTACCTATATCTCACTGTGAGGATAAAAGACTCTCTCAGGATGGTGTAGTAAATGAAGGAGTAGCATCTCTAAAGTTGGGACTTCCTGGTATTCCTCCGCTTGCTGAGGTATTAGCGGTTGCGAGAGACATACTTATTGCTAGAGAGATAGGAGCTAGGATTCATATAGCCCATATTTCTCTTAAAGATTCTCTAGATATAATAAAAAGGGCAAAATCTTCTGGGATAAATGTTACCTGTGAAGTTGCCCCACATCACTTTATACTGACTGATGAATTGCTATTGGAGAGAAGGGTAGGGCTTAAGGTTAATCCTCCACTTAGGAGAGAGGTTGACAGGTTTGCCCTAGTTGAGGGTTTGATAGATGGCTCTATAGATGTTATTGCTAGTGACCATGCACCTAGGAAGACTTTAGGTTTAGACCTCCTTAATGACCCCTTTGGAATATCCAGTGTAGAGATTATGTTACCTCTATGTTATACATTTCTAGTTAAGGCTGGCCATCTTTCTACCCTAGAGATGGTAAAGAAGCTCTCTTACAATCCTGCTAAGCTGTTGGGCTTAGATAGCGGAGATTTGGCTGTTGGGAAGAGTGCGGATATTGTAATCTTTAATCCTAACTATAAAGAGGTGGTTAATGTAAATAACTTTGTATCAAAGGGGAAAAACTCTCCGTATGATGGATACGAATTGTATGGTTTTCCCATTTTAACAATGGTAAGTGGAAAGGTCGTCTATGCCAAAGATATATAACGGTGAAATTGTAGAGAATAGACCTATTGGAGGATTATTCCTTCTTACTGTATCTATAGGAGAGATGGTGTCTGTAGAGCCTGGCCAATTCTTTCTTATAAGAATAGATAGGGAAGATATAATCCTTAGGAGAGCTTTTAGCATATTTGATGCAGATAGAGATAAACTAAGTTTTCTCTATAGGGTGGTTGGTAAGGGGACTAGATGGCTCTCAGAGAGAGAAGTTGGATATAAGCTGAATATTTTTGGACCACTAGGGAACAGTTTTTCTCTTGACAGTGAAAGGAGTCTCTTGGTAGGTGGGGGAAGTGGTATGGCACCCCTATACTATTTAGGAAAGAGCCTTAAAGGGGATATAAAATTCCTACTTGGAGCCCAGACAGGTAGTTTTTGGGACAGAGAATTACTTTTAAGGTATGCTGAGATAGGGGATTTAGAAATTGTTACCGAAGATGGTTCTTTAGGAAAGAGAGGATTAGTAACGCAATATATAGACAATAGTTACAAGAAGATTTATGCTTGTGGTCCTATAGAGATGCTGAAAAGTATAAGAGTAGACATTCCAGTAGAAGGCTCTTTAGAAACCACAATAGCTTGTGGCTTTGGAGCCTGTAGGGGATGTGTTATAGAGACTAGGGGTGGAGAATACAGAAGGGTGTGTAAAGATGGACCGGTATTTAATTTGAAGGAGATCTTCTAATGAGTTGGAATCTCTGTGGTATAGAATTGAGAACGCCTTTAGTGACAGCTTCAGGACCGCTTGGATGGGGAGAGGAATTTTTTGAGATATTTTCTACCAGAGGTTTAGGACTGTTCATTCCGAAGACTGTGACCTATAACCCTAAGATAGGGAATCCTCCTCCTAGGATAGAGGAGACTATAGGCGGAGTTATAAATTCTATAGGACTTGAGAACGAAGGTATCTATAAATGGCTAAAGTTAGAACCTTTATATAGGTCTTTAGATATTCCTGTAATGGCTAGTATAGCTGGTAGCACTTTAGATGAGATTTCGAAACTTGGAGAGATTATAAATAAATTAGACTATATTGTAGGGATAGAATTGAATCTTTCCTGTCCAAATGTAAAAGGTGAAAATTGGTCGAATAATCCTAGTAGTATCTTTGAAGTTACATATACTCTAAGAAAGGTTTATAATAAGCCAATCTTTGTGAAATTAGCACCAAAAGATACTCCTATGTTGTATATAAAACCAGCAATAGACGGTGGAGCTGATGGCTTGACCCTCTTCAATACGTTTCCTGCTTATAAAACTATTAGTGGAGGACTCTCGGGACCAGCAATAAGACCTATATATATGAGGCTCTTTAGAGAGGTAAAAGATAAAGTCGATGTACCTATAATGGCATCAGGAGGTGTATTTTCTGCCTCTGATGTATTAGAATATCTAAACCTTGGTGCGAATGCTGTCCAGATAGGTACTGCATTCTTTAAGGACCCAGATATAGCAGAAAGGATATATGAGGAACTAGAGAGTTTTCTTGAGGTTAAGAATAGGGATAGAAAATGAAGATAGTAATTATATATGGAAGTCCTCGTAAGGGAAACTCTTACAAGGCTACCCAAATTTTTAAAGATGAAATGAATAAACTTAGCGAAATAGAATTCGTTGAATATTTCCTACCTAAAGATATGCCAAATTTTTGTCGTGGTTGTAACTTGTGCTTTGTAGCTGGAGAGGATAAATGTCCAGACTATAATTATACAAAGCCTATCTTAGAGCAGATGCTATTAGCAGATGCATTAATATTTACAACTCCTGTATATGTTCTCCAAACCAGTGGATGTATGAAATCATTTCTAGACCACTTTGGGTTCTTGTTTATAGTCCACAGACCTAGACCAGAGATGTTTAGAAAGAAGGCTTTTGTTATTGCTTCTACAGTTGGAGCAGGGATAAAGGATGCTATTAAAACTATAGCTACAAGTTTAAAGTTTTGGGGAGTGAATAGAGTATACTCATTCGGTTTTGCAACATTTGGGGAAGATTGGGACAATATGAATATAAAAAAGAGGGAAAAGATTATCTCAAGAATTAGGAAAGAAGCTAGGAAATTTTATCAGGAGGTGGCTTCAGGTAAGATACATTATCCGTATCTCTATATCTTATTGATGTTTTATATAAGAAAGATGATTATGAAGAGATTTGAAAGGGAATCCTCTCTTGATAGAAGATATTGGACTGAGAAGGGTTGGTTTACTGGGGAAAATAGCCCTTTTAGAAAGCTAGGGGGCAAAGCCCCCTAGTGGTTTTTATCTTGCCCAACGCTCTTCTATAGAAGGGAGCTTAGGGAATTCCTGATGTGGTTCAGTCTGATACCAATATGCAACAGAGGCTATATCATCTGTTAGTGGTTGGAATTTTCTATTAGGCCACCAGCCTAGCGCCTGAATGGTAACCTTTAAGTCTTTTTCAAATCTTATTGGGTCAAGAATATGCCATCTGTATAGTCCATGTTTTGGAACCGTCCCAGGTTCTTTACGATATAAGGGATACCCAGAGAAGGGGGCAGAAAAGGTCTCTCCCTCAAACCCCCAGGCTCCTCCAAAGTAATCTTCTGTTCCGGTTCCGCAAATTGTTGGATACTCTGTATCGCCGTCTATGAAGAACTTTATCTCACCTTCTCCCCACCATCCATCAGATAGTTGTGTCCAAGCTAGAAATGTTCCAACATAATGTCCTTTACCCTTTACCCCGTCTAGTATAATGTGTTCAGGTTTCTCTCTAGTGGTCATAGACCTTCTCCACTGTGCGTGGAAATAGAGAGCATTATCTGGAACCTCAGTAAGAGAATATGTAATCTGATAATAAAAACCATGTATGTCTTCCCAACGTTGATTTTCAATGGTTATCTTACAATGTTTCCTGAATGGCATAGGCCAGTAAGAGTTAAAGCCTCCTGATGGATTTACAGCTATGGGGATGGAGTTTACATTGTATCTTAATCCGTGCCCATTGGCAAAGAAGTCTCCTAATGGTACCTCTACAGATGGAGATACTTCATTATCCCAGTAAAATCTTAAGACACAGTCTCTGTAAGCCCTTTCTGTAACTGTAAGCCATATATGATTTATAATGGCTGGGCCGTCTATCTCTGCTAATACTGTAGTAGAGCCAGATGGTAATGTTATACAGGGTCTAACCTTCCATCCTTTACCCAGGTCTGACGCTGGGTTATTCTGGTCTGGGATCTCTTTTGCCCCTCCACCTACTTCTCCTTTTGGATTTTCGGCTGATATCGATCTAGTTTTCGCAGGTGAGTATAAGTGTATCCCCCATAGTGGTAATAAGAGACTGTTAAGATTTTCCATAGTCTTACACCTCCTCCTTAAGATTTATCTTTACTCATATTCCAGAGCTTAACTCCTATTCTATAGGCTTTATCTAAGTGGATAGCTCCTTTAGTTCTATTTCCAGCAATTAGGGCTTTCTCGGCTGAAGATATCTCATCTTTTAAATCATCAGTTACCTCTCCTCCTAGATTTTCTATAATACTTTTAACTATAAAATGTAACTCATCTATAGGTGTATAGTTCATATATTCCAATGTTTCAAAGTATGCTATTGCTTCTCCGAAGCTAGAGAAGGGTTTCTTTTCCCTTGCTACTTGAACAAGATGCCCTCCATAGACTTTTGCTAACTCTAGTGCCTTATTGTAATTAAATCTAGTAACAGGTAATGGGTCTATTCCTCTAAAACTCCAGTTAAAAAAGTACTTATAGAGAGTTTGTAGTGCTAGTATGCATCCAGTTCCACTGCCTCCAGCTACGGTAATTCCTAAAGCTGGTCTAGCATTTGATGATGGTCCAATAATTGAACCAGTACTGAATCTCTGTTTATCTATAAATAAGCTGGAAAGTCCGTTTATCTGCCAGCAGTATACAGGGACACCAAAGACTAAGGCATCGCAAGAATCTACTCTCTGACTTCTTAATGTAGCACTTTCATCCTTAACGCACCTGTATGTTCGAAAACAGCCTCCACCGCATCCTTCGCAGTATTTTAAGTCTTCATCTATGAGATAGATTAGTTCTATCTCTGCTCCTTCATGTATTGCCCCCTCTAATGCGCTTTTTACTAAGCTAGCAGTCATCCCATCCTTATGTGGGCTACCTACTATCCCTAAGACTTTCATCCAGTTATTACCCCTTTTTTAAGTATTATGTTGGCATAGAGGGCTCTTTCTCCTGTAGCTACTATTGCATAGGATTTTTTAGCTCTATCATAAAAGTCAAATCTGGGCAAAGTACCAATCCTTACATCTTCTCCAGAAGCTTTTAGAATTTCTTCATACTTTTCCCATATGGGTGGTTTTCCTTCATCTGGAGACATAAGAATTACATTTTTTTCTACATAGGTATCTAGAGGAAAGAGTTTCAGAATAGCTTCAAGTAGAGAGGGGATATCTAGTCCATCTGCCCTTATTACCTTTGGCCCACAAGATTCTGCAGGATAATTTGCATCTGCCAAGAGAATTTCGTCTCCATGACCCATCTCACATAAAACTTTAAGTAACTCTGGAGATATTAAGGGAGAAATCCCTTTAAGCATAGAGCAACCCTCCTTGTATAAATATTAAGTTATAAAGTAGCTCAGAAATATTATACCACTTCTGTTGCTATAATTTAGAGTAAAGTCGAGAGGTCAAGGTTTATACTATTGATTTTGTCAAAATTTTTGATATACTATTTATAGGTTCGGGGCGTGGCGCAACTTGGCTAGCGCGCTTGGTTTGGGACCAAGAGGTTGAAGGTTCAAATCCTTTCGCCCCGACCAGTGTGCGCCCATAGCTCAGGTGGATAGAGCAACAGACTTCTAATCTGTGGGTCGCGGGTTCGAGTCCTGCTGGGCGCGCCATTGGTGAATGTAGCTCAATTGGTTAGAGCGCTGGACTGTGGATCCAGATGTTGGGGGTTCGAGTCCCCTCATTCACCCCATTTTTATTGCGCCTGTAGCTCAATTGGATAGAGCAGCGGACTTCGGATCCGCTCGTTGGGGGTTCGAGTCCTCTCAGGCGCGCCAAACTCTTAAATCAAAATCCCATTCCTAATGTTACCTTTTCCATAATAAATCCTATGCTATAATAGTCTTAAACTATTAGTATATCTATGGTTCAGTTTTTTGTAATAGTAAGCTTTTAGGAGGGAATAGATATGAGATACTTAGAGCTACCTCAAGTTATTATTTATGGAATTGATAGTATCGATTCCTTAGGTGAGGAGGTTAGGAAGTTAGGTTCAAGACCTCTTATTGTTTGTGGTAAGACTTCTGCTAAAAAGAGTGGTGCTTTAGATAGAGCTATAGATTCACTAAAGAAACAAGGTTTAACTTCTGAGATCTTTGGAGAAGTCAATCCTGAGCCAGAGGTTAGCGATGTCGAAAAGGGGATTGAGATTGCTAAGTCTTTTGGTGCAGATGTGATAATAGGAATCGGTGGTGGAAGCCCTATGGACGTAGCTAAAGGGATAGCTGTCTGTTTAAAAACAGGAAAACCTATTACAGCACTAAAAAGTGAAGAGATAAAAGAATCTCTGCCGGTAGTAAATATCCCTACTACTGCTGGGACTGGTAGTGAAGTGACCCGATTTGCTGTCTTTACAGACCCAACGATAAAGGAGAAGTTTGTAGTAAGGGGCCCAGGTATAGTCCCTAAAGTAGCCATAGTTGACCCTTCTTTAACGTATTCTATGCCCCCTAATGTAGCTGCAAGTAGCGGTATAGATGCCCTTTCTCATGCTTTAGAATCTTTTATGTCCAATAGGTCTACACTTACTACTGATATGCTGGCTATATCTGCTATAGATTTTATAAATAGATACTTAGAAGAGTCTGTTAATACTGGTAGTCATTCTGCAAGAGAGAAAGTTTCTTATGCTTCCTTCTGGGCTGGTATGTCTTTTAATAATTCTTCTGTAGTTCTAGTTCATGCTATGTCAAGACCTTTAGGGGCATTTTTCCATATCCCTCATGGGGTATCTAACGGTATACTATTGCCACATATAGTCAAATTTAATGCTCCAAGTATCGGAGATAAGCTAGAAACATTGAGAAGAATATTTGGTAAGGACCCTTGGGATAGGATATATGAACTTTTAGAAAGGGTGAACCTTCCAACTAGGATATCTCAGGTTGTTAAGGGAGAGATAGACTTTTCTCCTCTAGTAGAACAGGTTCTTAATAATGCCAGCACCTTTAATAATCCTAGACCTGTAAGTAGGGAGGATGTGCTTAGACTTTATAGAGAGGCTCTTTGATTACTGTGAAAAAGCTTCTACTAGTAGGTTATTTTGGCTTTGATAATCTGGGGGACGAGTTATTGCTTGTCTCCCTTTTAGATTATCTTAGGAAGAATCTACCTGATATAAAGCCGATGGTTTTGTATGGTAAGCCTTTACCTGAAGTATACGGTGTTGAGGTTATACCAAGGAAGAGTCTTATTAATGGCATAAGAATGGCTGATGGGATATGTTTTGCAGGGGGAAGCATTCTTCAAGATGTAACAAGTATGAGGAGCTTGCTTTACTATCTAGGAATCATTTTACTCTCTTTTATTATGAAAAAGCCAGTAGTAATGGTCTCTCAGGGTATTGGTCCTATTAGAACCACTTTAGGAAAGAAACTTTTAAAGATTCTTAATCTTACCTATTCTATAAGTGTTAGAGATAGAGATTCTTTAGAGGTATTAGAAAGATTTAGCATCTATAAACCAAGATGTTATCTTGGTAATGACCTTGTTCTATATTTGAATTTGGAAGAGTTCAAAAAAACCTTGGTCGAGAAAAAACGAGATGTTCTTATATCTGTAAGAGAATCTCCAAATTTTAAAGAAGGAGATTTCTTAGAAGCAATAACTAGGTTTAAAGATAGGTATAATTTAGATGTCTCTATACTAGTTACCCATAAGTTAAAGGATAGAGATATTTCTGAGAGGTTTGCCAAAAAGCTTAACTGTAATTTGGTATTTTGGGAGAGTCCATTTTCTGTAATTTCTATTATGTCCTCTTTTAAGTTTGTTATTAGTATGAGACTTCATCCTCTTATTCTTTCTGCCCTTTTGGATATCCCATTTTTAGGTATTGTGTATGACCCTAAAGTGAAGTCTTTTATCTCTTATTTCCCTAGTGCTTACAGTTTAGATATAGATAATAATCTTGATAAGATAGAGGATATACTTTCTCTCTCTTGGGAGAATAGGGATATAATAGTTGGAGATATATTGAGATTTAAGGATGCCTCTAGAAATAGAAAAGAGGAGACTTTTAGACCATTGTATGATATGTATGATGTTTGGCTTAAAGATAGATAATGTTGATAGAAAAGAAGCCCTTAGATACGCAGAAAAATTCTTTGAGGAAGATAGGTTTCACTATATTGTTACCCTAAACCCAGAGGGGGTAGTGATAGCTCAGGGTAACAAAATTTTTAGTTCTGTCGTAAATGATGCAGACTTAGTAGTAGCTGATGGAAGCTGGCTTGTTAGGGCAGTGAATTTTTTAGGTGGAGCTATAAAAGAGAGAGTAGCAGGGATAGATCTGCTTTTAGATATACTTAATCTATGTAAAGAGAGGAAATATTCTGTATATCTTCTTGGAGCTAAAGAGGGTACTATTGTATCTGCCAAGAAGAGGTTGGAGGATATGTTCCCTGGGATAAAGATTTTAGGTTTTCACAATGGATATTTCGATGCGGAAGAGGAAGCGAGGATAGTAGAAGAGATAAAGTTTCTAAAACCATACTTTTTGGTGGTAGGGTTAGGTATGCCTAAACAGGAGATTTGGATAAATCGCCATAGAGACCTGCCAGTAAGATTGGCGATAGGGGTTGGAGGAAGTTTTGACGTGATAAGCGGAAACATCCCTAGGGCACCCTATTGGATGCAAGTTATAGGATTAGAGTGGTTTTATAGAATCTTGAAAGACCCTAAACGTATAAAGAGGTTGTCCTTTATACCGAGGTTTTTCTTGCTAGTTCTAAAAAGTAAGTTAGGTATAGTATAATGTTACTATGAAGATACTGGATATTTATCTACTTAGAGAAGTGTCATCACCGTTTTTATTTGGAGTACTTGGCTTTTCTCTTATACTATCCGCTAGCCTTCTTTTTAATCTGGTCGACCTATTTATAAATAGGGGAGTCTCTCTACTTAATGTAATAAAGATACTCTTTTATGAACTTCCTGGAGTATTAACAATAAGTTTTCCTATCTCTGCCCTATTTGCTACTCTACTCGGCTTGAATAGATTAGCTAGGGAAGGTGAGATCACTGCCCTTAGAATAGGCGGGATAAGACTTACTAGGATATTCTTACCTATTGTGATATTTGGAATAATAGTAAGCATAGGGAATTTTGGTATAAGTGAATTTATAGCTCCTTGGTCGGTTCATCAGGGGGAGTCACTAATAAGAGAGGCCATATTTAAGGACCCTCTACCACTTATACAGAGCAATGTCTTTTTTAAAGCACCAGATAATAAATATGTCTATCTCTCTAGATACGACCCAAGTACGAGGATGGGTAATGACATACTACTATATTCTCTTACCGGCAGTTCTTCCCCCCAGGTAATTTCAGCTAAAAGGGTTAAGGTGGAGGACAAGGTATGGATTCTAGAGGATGGGGCTATACACTACTATGACAATGAAGGGATTATAAGCTTGCAGAGTAGATTTAAAAAGCTCTCTCTGAACTTGAATGTTGATGTGGGAAGTTTCTATAAGGGACAGAAAACTACCGAAGAGATGAGTGCTAGAGAACTAAAAGAGAGAATAAACACCTTTAAGAAGTCTGGTATTGATACACGTAACCTTGAAGTGGATTATCATTTGAAGTTTTCTATGGTATTTGCTGCTGCAATACTTTCTCTTCTTGGTGCCCCTATCAGCATTCTCCCTGTAAGGGGTGGTAAGTACTATGGATTAAGTACGAGTCTTATCATAGTCTTTATATACTATATAATTCTTGCCCTAGGAAGAGCTTTGGCTAGAAATGGTATATTTTCCCCAATATTCGGAGTGTGGCTTCCAAACATTATTGGTTTTACCGTTGGAGTTTTTCTTATGTTCTATAAAGAGAAGAGGGGGTAGAATTGTTTAAGGACAGGGTTGATGCTGGTATAAAATTGGGTCTTACTCTTTTGGAATCTAATATAGAAGACCCTGTTATTCTTGGAATCCCTAGAGGTGGAGTTATAGTAGCGGTAGAAGTTGCCAAGATTTTAAAAGTCCCTCTAGATATAGCGATAGCAAGAAAGATTGGGGCTCCATTTGATAGAGAATACGCTATAGGAGCCATAAATTCTTTAGGAAATGTGATACTTAATGAGGCAAGTATAAGGGAATTGGGTATCTCTAATGATTATATAGAGAAGTCTGTAAAGGAAGAACTTGAAGAAATAAAGAGAAGGCTTTCTATATATAGAGGGGAAAGAGATACAATAGATATAAAGGATAAATCAGTTATTATTGTAGATGATGGATTAGCTACTGGTCTAACGATGTTATCAGTAGTAAAGGGGGTAAAGACTAAGAACCCCAAGAGGACGATAGTTGCTGTTCCTGTAGCTTCGTACGAGGCTGTTAAAAGGTTAGAGAAAGAGGCAGAGGTGATTGCCCTGTATATACCAGAATATTTTTATGCGGTTGGTCAATTCTATGAAGATTTTCGTCAGACCACTGACGAAGAGGTTATATCTGCACTAAATTCTGTATGGATGGAGATGTAAGATGAGAGTATTTCTTATAGTTATGGATGGAGTTGGGATAGGAGAACTTCCAGATGCGTATAGATATGGAGATCAGGGAAGTAATACGTTAGGCAATACTGTAAAAACTGTAGGGAGTATTAATATCCCAAATCTTTTAAGTTTAGGATTGGGGGAACTTGTAGAAGAACTGCCCAAAACCTCTAACGTTGTAGGCGCCTATGGTAAGATGATAGAGAAATCAGTTGGAAAAGATACTCTTATAGGGCATTGGGAGATGATGGGTATCATAACGACTGAGGACTTTCCTACATATCCCAATGGCTTTCCGCAAGAGGTTATATCTAGATTCGAGAAGGAGATAGGGAGAAAGGTTTTAGGCAATAAGCCTGCCTCTGGGACAGAGATTATAAAAGAGCTTGGAGAGTTACATATAAAAACAGGATACCCTATAGTTTATACATCTGCTGATAGTGTCTTTCAGATAGCTGCCCATGAGGAGGTTATACCGGTAGAAGAGCTTTATAGAATTTGCCAAGTAGCTAGAAGGATATTAACAGGGAGACATAGGGTTGCTAGGGTTATAGCTAGACCATTTCTTGGTGAGCCGGGGAATTTCTATAGGACAGAGAGAAGAAAGGATTTTTCTCTTCCGCCACCAGAAGAGACAATCCTGAACGTCCTTTGTAATAATGGCGTTAGAACCATAGGATTAGGAAAGATAGAGGATATCTTTAGTGGTCAAGGGTTAGTTGAGTCTAACCACACTCATAATAACGAAGAGACGATGTCTGCTATCATAGAGATAGAAAAGGAGAGGGAGGATGATTTATTAGCCTTTGCCAATCTTTCCGATTTTGATACTGTCTATGCCCATAGAAATAATCCCAAGGGACTTGCAGAGGCTATAGAACGCTTTGATATTATGTTAGGGGATGTAATAAAAAACCTAAGAGAAGATGACCTACTCATAGTCTGTTCGGACCATGGTAACGACCCTACTACCCCTAGCACCGACCATTCAAGGGAGTATACTCCACTTCTGGTTAAGGGTTTAAATAATCCTCCGAAATCTTTGGGTGTAAGGGAGACTTTTGCCGATATAGGTGTATCCTTACTAGAATTTTTTGATATAAAGAATCAAAAATTTCCGGGGAGGAGCTTCTTGAATGAGTTAAGATGATATTTGTTGGATGTTGTGGATGGGGTTATTTAAGGATACCTCGAGATTTAAAAAGGTCCTTTAAGTCGGTCCTATCTTATTATGCTTCTCTATTTGACCTAGTGGAGGTAAACTCTACTTTTTATACTGTTCCTAGATTATCTACTGCAAAAAGATGGAAGGAAGAGGTTCATTCTAACTTCCTTTTTACAGTTAAAGCCTCTAGAATTATTACACATATAGATAGATTCTCTACCGAGAGAAGCCTTGAGCTTGTTTCTTTCTATATCGAATTTTCTAAATTATTGGGAGCTCCTATATTACTCTTTCAATTACCATCAACATTTCCCAAGAAGAATATGGACGACTTAGTTCGAATATTAGGAGGCTTTGGTAATACCGATATAAAATTTGCTTTAGAGGCGAGGAATCTAGATATCTATGAAAGAGAGGAACTTGCAAAGCTTACTAATACCATTCCGGTTATAGACCCTTTTACAGTTCTCGATACTAACTTTAGACCTAGTCCTATATTCGATACGTTCTATTTTAGATTGCATGGGGTTCCTCCTGGAAAGGTAATGTATAGGTATGATTATACTGATAGTGATTTGGGACAGCTTTTATTTTACTTAGAACCGATAAAGGGTTATAATGTTTACGTACTTTTCAATAATACCGAGATGTATAAAAATGCATTGAGGTTTAAGGAGATGGTCTCTTGATGAAAGAGGCGATGTTTTACGAGAAGCTACAGGATAGTATGGTTCGCTGTACTCTATGTCCTAGATACTGTGTTATAAGACCTGGTAAGCGAGGATACTGTGGAGCTAGGATAAATAAGGATGGAATACTTTATACTTTGACCTACGGATTGGTAAGTTCCATAGCGAATGACCCGATAGAGAAGAAGCCCTTATTTCACTTTTACCCTGGCTCACTGGTCCTTTCTTTAGGCACCTTTGGATGTAATATGCGCTGTCCTGGATGTCAAAATTGGGAGATTGCTCATGTGGACCCTTCTGGTTTCCCGAATCTTTCACCTAAAGAGTGTGTAGAGCTTGCCATTAGAGAACGTTCTAAGGGTATAGCCTGGACATATAACGAACCTACAGTATGGTTCGAATTCACATATGAGACTGCTACTATTGCTAGGGAGAAGGGCTTATATACAGTTTATGTGACGAATGGGTATATAAATCAGGAGCCGTTGGATACTATAGCAAGGTATCTTTCTGCCTATCGTGTAGATGTAAAGGCATTTAAGCCTGAAGCCTATAGTAGGATAGCAAATGTTAGAGATTTTCAACCCATACTTAATTCTGCTATAAGGGCTAAGAAAAACTGGGGGATACATGTAGAGATAGTAACAAATGTTACCCCTACTATAAACGATGATGAAGAACAGCTAAGAGGTATTGCAGTTTGGATTAGAGATAATCTAGGCCCAGAAACGCCATGGCACGTAACTAGATTTGTCCCTCATTATGAACTTAGAAATCTCTATGTAACACCTTTGGCTACTCTTGAGAGAGCCTATGATATAGCTAGAAATGTTGGACTTAGATATGTTTATATAGGTAATGTGCCAGGCCATCAATACGAGAATACATATTGCTACAATTGTAATAGCCTACTTATAGAGAGATTTGGCTTTTCTATTGAGAAATATCTAATGGAAGATGGTAGATGCCCTAAGTGTGGGGCAGAACAATATATAGTTGGGGGTAATTAAGGCACTTTCTTTTTTAGTCTTTATGTGCTATAATATACCCCTAGGGGGTATTTATGGAGAGAGAAGTATATAACAGATTATCAAGAATTGAAGGACAACTAAGAGGTATATATGAGATGATAAGATATGATAGACCTTGTAAGGATATATTAATCCAACTTTTTGCTGTTAGGTCTGCCCTTGATAGTTTGACATCTCTTATAGTCAAGAATTATCTGGATAAGTGTAAGAGTGAAGAGCTCAGCATAGATGAGTTGAATGAGATCCTGGAGTTATTAATAAAGTACTGATTAGGATGGTGAGTAACTATGAAAATAGAGAATAGAAGAATACATATAGCTATCTTTTTGTTCCTTCTAATCTCTTTTGGAGTTAGTCTAGTAGGTATATCTTTTGGTAGTACAACTAAGAGTAAGTTACCAAAGGATATAATAGATACTCTTTTAAAGAGCAAAAAGCCATTTGTTATAGATTTTTATGCAGATTGGTGTCCTCCCTGTCAGGCTATGATACCTATAATGGAGGAGTTAGAGAAAAAGTATAAGGGTAGGGTAGAGATAGTTAGGGTAAACGTAGACCTATCTCAGAATAGGTCTCTTGTAATGAATTATAGAGTGGTTAGTATACCAACATTTGTCTTTATTAATAGGAAAGGAGAAGTTTCTAATATCATAATAGGTTATAGAGAAATGGAGGTTATGGAAAATGAGTTTAGGAAACTCTTACAACAGGGTAAAAGCAGTAAATAGCTCTAATTTTGATTCGGAGGTTTTAAATGCAGATATTCCTGTGCTAGTAGATTTCTGGGCGGAGTGGTGTATGCCATGTAAAATGTTAAGTCCTATAGTTGAAGAGATAAGCCGAGAATTGTCTGATAAGATCAAAGTGGTTAAAGTAAATGTCGATGAGAATCCAGACTTGGCTACAAGTTACGGTATACAGGCAATACCTACTCTTTTAGTCTTCAAAGATGGAAATGTTGTAGGGGAGATAGTTGGTTATATTTCTAAAAAGACACTTAAGGATAAGTTGGAGGAGGTTATAGGATGAATAAGGCAGATCTTATCATTGTGGGAGGAGGACCTGCCGGATTAACCTCTGCTATATATTCTGCCAGGGCTCTTATAGATACTATCGTTATAGAGAAGATGCTTCCTGGGGGACAGCCTATACTTACAACTTTTATAGAGAATTATCCAGGATTCCCTGAGGGTATAAGTGGACCAGAGTTCGCCGAAAGGTTAGAATCACAGGCTAGAAGATTTGGAGCTAGGATTATAACTAGTCAACCAGTAAAGGAGGTCTTACGGGTTGATAGTGGTTTTGAGATAAAGACTGAGGAAGAATCCTTCTTCTGTAATGCGGTTATAATAGCCACAGGAACATCCCCTAGAAAGTTGAATGTTCCTGGTGAGGATACCTTTACAGGTAGAGGTGTCTCTTACTGTGCAGTATGTGATGGGGCTTTCTATAAGGATAAAGTAGTAGCGGTAGTTGGTGGAGGAGACTCAGCTATAGTTGAGGCTATATATCTGACACGTTTTGCTAGTAAAGTATACGTAATACATAGAAGAGACCAATTAAGAGCGGAGAAGATATTACAGGAGAGGGCTTTTGCTAATTCTAAGATATCTTTTATCTGGAATACGGTTGTTCAGAGTATAGAGGGAGAAAAGAAAGTAGAGCTGTTGAAGCTTAAGAATGTAAAGACCGAAGAAGTTTCTGAGCTTTCTGTAGATGGTATATTTGTTTATATAGGTAGTACTCCAAATTCATCTATAGTAAAAGACTTAGTAGAAATGGATGAGAATGGTTTTATTATCACTGATAACTTTATGAGAACTAATATTCCTGGACTTTTTGCTGCAGGGGATGTAAGGAGCAATACTTTTAGACAATTAGCTACTGCAGTAGGGGATGGTGCTATAGCGGCAAATAGTGCTGAAAAATATTTGGGAGAGTTATCTTGGAAGCGTTAAAACTTATTATTCTTGGTATAATCCAAGGCTTAACTGAATTTATCCCTGTTAGTAGCTCTGCCCATCTTATCATTATAAGAGAGTTATTACATTGGGAAGATATAGGTTTAAGTTTTGATATGGCTATACACCTTGGCACTTTGCTAGCTCTTATCATCTATATGTGGAGGGATTGGTATGAGATTTTAACTAGGAAGAGATATATCTTATTTTCGGTTATTATAGCTACGATTCCAGGGGCTATCTTGGGCTTTCTCTTAGAAAATGTGGCAGAGTCTTATTTTAGGTCCTTGTTCCTTATCGGTATAGCTATGAGCATATTTGGAGTTATCCTTTTTTCTGTAGATAGACTAAGTAGTCATAGTAGAAGTTTAGAACATATGAAAGTAAAGGATGCCATAATAATAGGTGTTAGTCAGGTCTTGGCGATAATACCTGGTGTATCTAGGTCTGGAGCTACCATTACAGGGGCTTTTCTCTGTGGTTTTAAGAGGAGCGATTCTGCAAGGTTCTCCTTTTTATTATCTGTTCCTACCATAGGCGGGGCAGGTTTTGTTTCACTGTTAAAGATTCTTAATGATTCTTCATCTTCTTTCTCTATCTCTGGTTTATTTTTAGGTATCCTTACAAGTTTTATTTTTGGTTATATTGCGGTTCATTTTATGCTTAATTATCTAAGACGACACAATACAAACATATTCGTTTATTATAGATTGATAGTGGGTATATTTCTCGTTGTATTTAGTTTAATAAAAGGATAGGAGGTAAAGACTATGAGAGTGGTAGACCTTTCATTGCCGATTTATAGTGAAATGCCTGTTTATCCAGGTGACCCTAAAGTGTTTTTTATGAAATATAGAAGTATAGATGTTAATGGATATAATCTTACCCAGATCTTATTTGGGACACATACGGGGACCCATCTTGATGTCCCTCTACACTTTGTCCCAGATGGGGATAGCATAGATAAAGTTTCCGTTGAGAGGTTTATGGGCGAGGCTTATGTGATAGACCTGAGCTACAAGAAGGCAGAAGAAGATATCAAACCTGAGGACCTAGCCCCCTATGAAGATAAGATATATCCCGGAGCCAAGTTACTTCTAAGAACAGATTGGTATAAGGTCTTACCTGACAATAGGTATTTTAAGGAACAGCCTCGTATAAGTTATGAGTTAGCTCTGTGGCTAGTTGAGAAAAAGATTTCTCTTTTAGGACTTGAGACTCCTACTATTAATCCGGTAGATAATAAGAAGCTACATCAGACTTTGCTTTCTGGAGGAATCATATTGGTAGAAGCCCTTGCCCATTTGGACGAGTTAAAGAGTAACAAAGTCTTCTTCATAGCCCTGCCACTTAAGATAGTAAATGGGGATGGCTCCCCAGTAAGGGCAGTGGCTATAGAAGATTTTTATGAGAGATGATTCTGTAGTAGTTAATATTATAAAAAGCTTAAGACCAAGGCAATGGATCAAGAATCTTTTAGTATTTGCAGGGTTAGTATTCTCTAAAAATCTTTTTAATTTAGATGCATTTTTTATTACTGTATATGCTTTCTTCATCTTTTGTGTTATTTCTGGGTCTATATACATATTAAACGATATAATAGACCTTCCCTTTGATCGTGTTAATCCTCTGAAAGCAAAGAGACCCATTGCTAGGGGTAAACTTAAGGTATCTTATGCTAAATTGACTATCTCTATATTAATCCCTACTTTTCTTCTTTTCGCCTATCTACTGAATCATCAATTCTTCTTAGTAGTCTTATCATATGTGATTCTTCAGGGGTTTTATTCCCTCTATCTAAAGAATATACCCATACTAGATATCTTTGCCATTGCCTTAGGCTCTGTCTTAAGAGTGGTAGGAGGAACTGTTGTTATAAATGTGTCAATCTCTTCTTGGCTATTGGTCTGCACGATTCTATTGGCATTATTGCTTGCCCTTAGTAAGAGAAGATATGAATTAATTGCCTTTGAGAAAGATGCTAGGAATAAGAGAAGGGTTCTTGCTGAGTACAATACCTATCTATTGGACCAGATGATATCAGTAGTTACCTCTTCTGTCCTGATTACATATAGTTTGTATACCATGTCACAAGAGACTGTGGAAAGATTTGGGTCTAGAGATCTGATATTTACTGTGCCATTTGTCCTATACGGAATATTTAGGTTCCTGTATCTTATATACAGGAAAGATCTTGGGGATAGTCCCGAAGGGTTACTTTTACTAGACAAACCTCTATTGATAAATGTTTCCCTTTGGGTCATAACTGTATTAGTAGTGATATACTTATTGTGAGAGGTCTGATATTATGGATAGATCAAAGGTGGTTGTCTTAAAGACTAATCCAGATAGTGTCTTGGAAGACTATTCAAGGCTTATGAGATTACTTGAATATAACTCCATTCTTTCTAAAGATATAGATATTATACTAAAGCTTAACCTTTCATGGACGAGATATTTTCCAGGCTGTTCCTCTTCTCCCTGGCAGTTGGAAGGTGTTTTAAAGACTCTCTTGGAGGATGGCTATTCTAGGGGTAAGATATTTCCAGTTGAGAACAAGACTGTTGTAACAGACCCTATAAAGGGTGCTATAAATAATAAGTGGCTGCCAATTCTAAAAAGGTATGGACTCAAGTTCATTCCACTAACTACTGTTAATTGGATAAGATACAAGTTTAAGAGTAGACTACTAAAGCTGAATGAAATCTTTCCAGAAGGCTTTGAAATCCCAGAGATGTTTATAGGTAAGAATATCATACATCTTCCTACTGTAAAGACTCACGGACACTCTATTACTACAGGTTCTATAAAGAATGCCTTTGGAGGTTTATTAAAGGAGGTAAGGCATCACTGCCATAAATACATACACGAGGTACTTGTCGATCTAATGATTATACAGAAGGAGATACACCCTAACATACTTACAGTGATGGATGGGACTATATGTGGTGATGGGGCAGGACCTAGGACTATGATACCTAGAATAAAGAACTATATACTTGCAAGCTTTGACCCTGTTTCTATAGATGCTGTAAGTGCTAAGATGATGGGATTTGACCCCTTAGAGATTCCTTATATAAGGATGTGTCACGAGATGGGTCTAGGAATTGGTGATATTAGGGAGATAGAGATAGTGGGAGAGGATATCTCTACTGTGAACTTTGGTTTTAAAACGAGGCGGAGCGTTATTATACTGGGAGACCAGTTAGTGAGGAAGGGACCTTTGAATTTTCTTGAAAGACCACTATTACACTCCCCATTAATGATTCTTCCCACAATGGCATCGAATATCTATCATGACTATATATGGTATCCTACTGTTGGAAGGTTAAGGATAAGAAACTTTATGAAGACTGAATGGGGTAGTCTATTCAGAAGATATTAATGAGGGAGGTCTAAATGCAGGAGAGATTAAATAGGTTTTTAGATAGTAAAGTGTTGTTTCTTCTAGTTTTAGCCTTAAGTATAGGATATCTCTATGGGAGTATAAGAATCGGTTATAACATATATGATGAGGGTATCGTAGTCTACGGTGCAAATCGTATATTAAAAGGAGATATCCCTTATAGGGACTTCTGGACAATGTATGCCCCTGGACAGTTCTATACTATAGCGTTACTCTTTAGACTTTTTGGGACAAATCTCTTCGTTACTAGAATATACAGTGCTACTATAAATCTTTTGATAGTCTTACTAGTCTATTTTATTATTAAAAAGATTTCTGGACATAAAATGGCCCTTCTTGCGTTTATCCTATCTACCCTCTGGATGGGAGGATGGGGATTGTTCCATTCCTCTCCTACCCCAGCGGGGACATTTTGGAGCCTCTTTAGTATACTCTTTGTTGTCGATTTCCTCTGTAATAAGAACTATTCTAGCCTTTTCATTGGGGGAATTATTACAGGTATAACAGCTATATTTAGACACGATATAGGCGGATACACATTTATATCTTCTACAGTAGTCTTGATATTCTATATCTATATAAGAGTATTGAATAGAAATATTATAGAGACTGTCAAACTGTGGGGTAGATATTTAGGAGGAACTATAATAGGTTTTGTTCCTCTTGCCCTTTGCTTTGTAGCAAAAGTCCCCTTTAGGAACCTTGTATTTGACCTTATAATATTTCCTGTTAAAATCTTCCCTAGGGTTAGAGATTTACCTTATCCACCATTTGACTTTAGTTTTTACTCATTCCTATTCTATTTTCCGATAATTATTTACATAGTTGGTGGTATACTGATACTCTTTAATCTATTTAGATGGAAGGATTTTAATGGTAAGGAGTGGAGCATTACTCTTTTCTGGATTATAGGAGTCTTTTTCTTTAATCAGGCTCGTGTAAGGTCAGATGTGCCCCATCTTCTTCCCACGATTATACCTGCTATAATGCTCCTAGCTTCTCTCTATAATAGTAGGCTCTCTCTAGTATGGGAAAGGAAAGGGTATTTTATCAAGGCTTTTACTCTATTTATCTCCTTTATTTTGACACTTTCACTTTATAGGAATGCCTTAAGAAGTTTTGCAGTTACTGTTTATGTCCTTCCTCTCGTTCTCGGAGTAGTTTTAGTTCTAGCTGTTTATATACCTATTAATCTGGGACAACTTTTTAGAAGGACTATTCTAAGATCTTTCTCTCAAGTTTTATCTCTTATACTGTGTGTTTTCATCTTATTTTCTTTTATAAGAACAGAGCTTAAAGACTTTCCAATCTGGATATTTGTTTCTTTCTCTAAGCCAGGTTTAGTTCCTTCTCTGCTTGATAGGGCAAGAGGGATATATGTCTTTGAGAATCAGGAGTATTTTCTTTCGACTACAATTAAGTTTATCCAGGCTAACACAAAGCCAGATGAATCTATATTTGTTGGAAATTCTAGGCATGATAGGATATTTGTAAATGATGTGATGTTTTATTTTCTATCTGAGAGGCATAGTGCCACTAAGTACCATGAGCTTCATCCAGGATTGGCTACTACTGAAGAGGTTCAGCGTGAGATAATAGAGGAGCTAAAGAAGAATAATGTCAGGTTTATAGTTCTTTGGAGCGGAGCAGAGAATGTTAGTGAACCTAATGAGAGCTCTATAAGTTCTGGAGTAACTATACTTGATGATTTTATAAAGATGAATTATGCTCCCGTTATGTATTTTGGACCCTATAAGGTTCTCCAAAAATTGACAGTAGGTGATATAGGTTGACCTATCTGGTTCTTTTTGTCTCCCTTATATTTAACGCCCTAGCTAATGTAGCGATAAAGTCTGGTATGAGAAATTATACAGGGGGTATAAATCTGGGATTTATATCATATGTGATAAAGAATCCTACTGTTATTGCAGGACTTTCCCTTTTTGGCTTTGCATTCATTGGATATAGCTTTGTATTATCTAAGCTACAGCTGAGTATAGCTTATCCTATAATGACTGGAGCAGGTTTTCTACTCGTGTCTGTGTTTTCTCTACTTTTATTTAACGAATCTTTTAATCTCTTTAAAATCTTAGGAGTAATCTTCATTTTTATCGGTATAGTCTTTTTATCGAGATAGTTGTGCTATAATTAGATTTGAAGTAATTTTGAAGAAGGAGGGAAAGCTTATGTCTGAAAAACTGTTGAGAGTTGGTATCATTGGGGCTGGAAGAATAGCTGAAATGAGACATATCCCAGAATATCTCAGTAATAAGAATGTAGAACTCGTTGCTCTAGCAGATATAGACAAGGTCCAATTAGAGGAGATGGGTAAGAAATTCAACATCACCAAACTGTACACAGATTATAAAGATATGTTAGAAAAGGAGAGGCTAGATGCGGTAAGCGTATGCACACCGAACTATCTTCATGCTCCCATAACTATTGATGCACTTAATCATGGTTTGCATGTATTGGTCGAAAAGCCTATGGCTACATCATTAGAAGAGGCAGACAAGATGATAGAATCGGCAGAAAAGAATAAGAAGATCCTTATGGTTGGACATAATCAGAGATTAGCTCCCGGACACCAGATAGCGAAGAAGATAATGGAAAGCGGTATGCTGGGTAAGGTTAATATGGTGAGAACAGTTTTTGGTCATGCCGGCCCTGAGTACTGGAGCCCTAGAGGTAAGTGGTTCTTCAATAAGAAGGAAGCTTTTGCTGGTGTTATGGCTGACTTGGGTATACATAAGGTAGACCTTGTGAGGTGGCTATTGGGCCAAGAAGTTAAGAGAGTCTCCGCCTTTAAGGCTACCTTAGAGAAAGCTGGCGATGTAGAGGATAACGGTGTGGCTATTATGGAATTTGAAAAGGGAACTCTAGGTATACTTCAGGTAAGCTGGACACTCAAGCCAGGCGAAGATAACAGTACTATATTCTACTGCGAAAAAGGTATGCTTAAGCTTTTTGCAGAGCCAGACAAGCCTGTAGTGGTAAGTATAAGAGAGAAGGGCGATTATATGGCTAACTTTGCTAGAGGAGATATGTCTTTTGCCCTTCCACCTATGCAGACAAATGAGGTTGGCGGGCAATTTAGTAGTGGAGTAATAGATTATTTTGTTGAGTGTGTATTAGAAAACAAGAAACCATTTATATCTGGAGAAGAGGGGAGAAAATCTTTAGAGATAGTTATAGCAATCCTTAAGTCGGCTGAGACAGGAAGTGTTATAGACCTTCCATTAAAATAGGAGGTGGTTAATTTGAAGCTAGGTGTTTTTACCGTTTTGTTCCAGAATTTACCTTTAGAAGAAGCTTTGGATAAGATTGTCTCCTATGGCCTTTCTGCGGTAGAGATAGGATGTGGGGGATATCCTGGTAATGCACACTGTAAACCTTCTGAATTATTAAAGGATAAGTCCGCTATAAAGAATTTTAAGAAACTCTTTGAAGAGAGAAATCTTATAATCAGCGCATTAAGTGTTCATGGGAATCCGCTACACCCGCAAAAAGAAATAGCCCAACAGTTTCATCAGGATTGGCAGGATACTGTCAGGCTTGCCAGTGAGCTAGAAGTCCCTGTTATTATAACATTCTCAGGTTGTCCTGGAGATTCAGAGAATTCTAAATATCCAAACTGGGTAACATGCGCCTGGCCTCCGGATTATCTAGCAATCTTAAAATGGCAATGGGAGGAGAAGATTATCCCATACTGGCAGAAAGAGGCAGAGTTTGCCAATTCTTATGGTGTAAAAAAGATAGCATTAGAGATGCATCCTGGCTTTGCGGTTTATAACGTGGATACACTGCTAAGACTCAGAAAGGCTGTTGGACCTTCTATAGGGGCAAACTTTGACCCGAGTCATCTATTCTGGCAGGGAGTAGACCCAGTTTCTGCCATTAGAGTGCTAGGTAAAGAAAATGCGATATTCCACTTCCACGCTAAAGATACCTATATAGACCCTATTAATACCGCTATAAATGGAACGTTAGACAATAAACCCTATACGCAGGTATTAGAAAGGTCTTGGATATTTAGAAGTGTAGGTTATGGACATGATTATAAGGTTTGGAAGGATATAGTGAGTGCATTAAGGACTGTAGGGTATGATTATGTGCTTAGCATAGAACATGAGGATGGTCTTGCCTCTATAGAGGAAGGGTTAAGTAAAGCTATTACATTCCTTAAAGAGGTTATATTAGAAGAGCCACCGGCTGTTCCTTGGTGGACATAGGGGCAGTAAGACTGCCCCTTTTATTTTTTCTCCTTATCTGAGTCTTTCTCTATCTCTCTCATTATATCTAACTCCGATACCATAAATTCTTCTTCTATGTATCCTGTATCTATACTTTCCTGATATTTAGTAGCCCAAGCGGGCATAGGAAACTGGACAAGAACGGTTTGGGGAACATCTGGTTGATATACAAACATCTGCCCTGGAGTTAGATATTGGACACGCTTTTTATTTAGAGAACCGAGGTATCCATAAACACTATGTTCTGCCTCGCTGGCATCCATATTACCGCATACCCTTATAGAAGCATTTGATACTACTCTGTGGGTTACCTCACTTGCTGTCTGTTGTGCACCTATAAGTATTATTCCTAAACTTCTACCTCTTTCTGCTATATCTAGAATGATATCTGCGATAGGACTATCTCCACTTATAGGGGCATATTTATTTAGTTCGTCAAGTACTATGAATACTAGGGGCCAAGGCATTCCAGTATTTTCCTTTTCAGCCACTATAGACTTGAGGATTGCACCTACCGTGAAGTATTTTGCCCTATCGGATAATCTATGAATATCTACCACATTTACCTGAGCCTTACGCCAATCTATACTGTAGGATTCTACCTCTTCAAATGGTAAAACCTCTGGAACTATAAGAGAGCCTATCTCCTGTTCCGCTCTATACAATCTTCTCATAAAGGCATCTCTAGTCCCAACTGCTACCCTATCCATTATCTTATCTATCTGTTCTTCTAGAGCTTGGATTACACCTCTAAGTGAATGAAATACTAATCCCTCCCTCATCTCCTCGTTAAGCCATTTTGTAGCCATTCTTATAGCTAGATACAATTGACTTGTATCTGAGAGTTCTTTTGGAGAGAAGAGATACCATAATAGGTCATTCTCCACCATCTCTCTTATAGTCCAGGCGAATGTATTTACCCCTTCTATTCTACTCTCTGTATTGGGAAGGATTGTTTCAAATTGTCCCCTCTTAGGCCTAGGCGGGGCATAAAATCTGACGTTTCCGAATGGTTTAGCAGGTAATCCCATAGCCTCATACATCTTTCGATCTTTCTCACTCAGTTTTGTGTTTGGTTTATCTAAAAATAATAGGTCTTCTCCCTTTACATTGAATATAATCGCATGAGTATTGACAGATCCGAGCTCAGGATAAGCTTCCATCACCTCTTTAAGACTAGAAAAATAGGAATATAGAAGAAATGTAGCGTAGGATGTCTTTGTAGCAACTCCACTTTTTCCACTGATATTCACATGTCCTCCCTTTATCCCGAGGAGGAAGTCGAGGTCTAGATATGCAGGGGTATTATTCGAAAGAAGACCGCATGGGATCTTCTTCTTTTCCATCTTATCGAAGTATAGAGCTAGCTTTGTCTCTTCTATATCAGCAAGTCTTACATCTGAGCCAGGTCTAGGTGGAACCTTAGGACTTGTTCCATCCTCAGCTAATGTCCTGGTTACTACTACGTGACAGTAGTATGTGAGATTTGCATCAAATAGTCCTTGGGAGTGGAATCTAGCCTGTTCATTAGTCTCTAATCCTTCTAACCTTGATATAACCTGATCTACTATTCCATAGAATGTTACTCTTCCGAATCTTGGATATTCGCTAGTTGTAACTATTATGTCATCTACCTGGAGCGATTGATTACTATCAACTTCTATATAGAACTCGAATGGCGTTGCATCCTTAGTTCCTAAAACTATTCCGATTTTCATTTATACCTCCTCATAGGCTTGAGCTATCATTCTTCTTAGAGTTGCTCTTATGTGGTCTATAGGGTGAAACATCGCCCTTAATCTCTTCTCTAAACTCTCTAATGGGGCTAGATTCTCTGGAGCCCTACTACTTAGTGTACTGCTACTTATGATGTATGGTAAAAACCCTCCAGAAAACTGAGCAAGTTCTTGAACTTCTTTTAACTCTAAGGTGTACGGAGCCTCTAACCTTACCAAACCAAAGAATGGAGATTCAAAATATTTGGGTTCTTTCAATCTCAAATACCAGGAATATTTAGGTGGCAGGTTTTCACTTGTTCTAATAAGAAATATAGGAGTTCTTTCCCCTTTTTTTAAGTTCAAGACGATACTCCAGTGTCTCTCGCCTAGATAAGATCTCCTTATACTCTTTACAAATCCAAGGGTTACTCCAACCTCTGAAAATGGAACCTGAAGTGGCCCATCAGCAATTACAATATAACCTTTCTGAGAGAATTCATAAGCTAGTTCTCTCTCTTTCTCTCTCATCCTCTGGATAAATGAGCTATATAGACCTTCCTCTGTAGCTTTACCTGCAGAAAAAGGTATATATTCAGCTTTTCCTATAATGAGGGTTTCCTTTATGTGTGTTCCTGGCGGTAAGACTATTACACATTCGTTTATCCTTTTTATTACCTTTCCCTCTTCTAGGCTAAAAGCCCCTACAACAAATTCTCCTAAAAGGGCAGACCGCCCTGTTCCGCCTAGGATAAGATGGGCATCTATTCTCCTTACTCCATCTACTATAACTACCTTTTTTCTGTAATCTACCCTATCTGTCTTAATAGGTATCCACTCACCCTTAATTTCAACATCGGTTTCTACTTCTCCAGGCGGTGTTTCATCTCTTATATTTACCGGTTCCTCTAAAGAATCATCCCACCAAATCTGATGTGCCTGTAGATTTTTTAGGAGGTCAACAGCTAAGATCTCACTCATATTTATCTTCTCATCGAAACAGATTTAGAGATAAGCTCATAAAAGATAAAGCTTCTGATTATATCTTTCTGAGAAAATAGCTTTCCTTCTTTCTCCTCTTTAACCGGTATCTCTTCGTAACGCTCTTTCTTTTCCTCTTTTTCAGTATATTCTAAGCTTACTCCCTCTTGTGTTTCTGATTCTCTTACTCCTTCGCTCATTTCGCTTCCCCCTCACTTGGTGATGTCATCTTTGAGAAAGATTCTCTCATAGATGTATCTGCCTGTATATTCCTGAGGTGATAGTAGTCAAAGACCCCTAGTTTTCCCTCTCTAAATGCCTGTGCTATGGCTTTAGGAATCTCAGCTTCTGCCTCAACTACCTTTGCTCTCATCTCCTGTGTATAGGCTTTCATCTCTTGCTCTCTAGCTACAGCCATTGCTCGTCTCTGTTCTGCCCTTGCCTGTGCTATACGTCTATCAGCCTCTGCTTGGTCTATCTGTAATCTCGCTCCTATGTTTGCTCCTACATCTACATCCGCTATATCTATAGAGAGGATCTCAAATGCAGTTCCAGCATCCAAACCTTTTTCTAATACTGTTCTTGATATCTTATCAGGATTTTCTAATACCTCTTTATGTGTCTCAGAAGAACCTATAGTTGTAACTATTCCTTCTCCAACCCTAGCTATTATTGTAGCCTCTCCTGCTCCTCCTACTAATCTTTCTATATTTGCCCTTACAGTAACTCTTGCCTTTACCTTTAATTCTATACCATCTTTAGCAACTGCTGCAACTATTGGTGTCTCTATAACCTTTGGATTTACACTCATCTGGACAGCTTCTAATACATCCCTTCCTGCTAGGTCTATCGCTGCTGCTCTGGTAAAGTTTAATGGAATTCCTGCTCTTTCTGCTGCAATTATTGCATCTACTACTTTATCTACGTTTCCTCCAGCTAAGTAGTGAGCTTCTAACTGGTTTATATTCAAATCTAATCCAGCCTTTGTGGCTTTTATAAGAGGCAATACTATCTTGTGCGGTGGAACTCTTCTTAAACGCATCCCTATAAGCGTTATAATACTAACTTTTACCGATGCAGCTACCGCTGAGATCCATAGCCCTAGTGGGACGAACTGAAAGAAAAGTATCAAAGCGATAACTATTACTAATATTGGTAGCCAATATGCAAATGCTGTCTCCATAAAATTGACACCTCCTCTTTAAGAGATTTTTCTTACAAATATCTTATTGCCTACCACCCTTGTCACGATGACCCTAGTTCCTGGTGGTATATACTCTCCTTCAGTAAGACAGTCATACCTCCTGTTTTCTATTTCTACTATTCCCGAGGGTCTTAGGAGAGTTACTGATATCCCCTCTTTACCTACCAAATCTTGGCCAATTGTAACTACTGTATATCCTGCCTCTGTTCTTGTCGCCTCTTTTAGTGCTATCCTCTTCCATACAAAACTCTCAGGAAGGTATCTTATAAATAAGATTATGATTCCTAGCATAAGGATACTAGCTAAGATAATGGACCTTAAGGCATTTATTCCTCCACCTAGAACCATATAGAGACTTATAAATAGGGCTGTCACTCCCGTTATTCCAGGTATACCAAAACCAGGGGTATGTAGCTCTATTAAAAGTAGTATTATCCCTCCTATCAGTAGTAATATCGCTTCTATACCAGCAAGACCTGCCAGATAATTTCCTACAAAAGTAAGTACAATAAGGGTAATACCCAGAATTCCGGGTATACCAAACCCAGGAATTTGAAGTTCTACAAAGAGAAGCAAAAGACCTCCTAGTAGGAACAGAAAACTATATGTAGGGTCCGATGTTATCTGAGAGAGTCTTTCTGACCAGTTTAGATGCTCATTTACTACCTTGAGCTTCTCTATTCGGAGAGCTTTCCACAGTTCCTCATAGGTATTTGCTATAAAATCAGCATACCCATACTTTTTTGCCTGGCTTGCGGTAAGGGTTAATAACTTTCCTCTTGGCTTTAGGTCTTTTATCTCTACACTTTGATCCACCATTGCCTCGGCTATCTGAGGATTTCTCCTTCTCCTTTCCGCAGTAGCAGAAAACTCTGCCCTCAAAGCAGATACATTTTTTTCCTCCATTGGTCTTGGCTCTGCAGCCCCCATAGAACCACTTTCAGTAAAGGCAATCTTTTCACAGGCTATCGCTATTAATGCTCCTGCGGACCAGGCTCTATTTTTTACATATGCTACTGTAGGTATAGGACAGTCTAATAGCGCATCACGTATCTTTACCGCCGAATCTACTAATCCACCAAAGGTTTCTATCTCTACCACTATATACTTTGCCCTATCTTCAATAGCTCTGCTTATCCCTCTCCGTACTAAAGAATATACCCCTTCATTTATCATCCCAGATATATGGATTACATATACCGTATCGTTTGGATCACAATAAATGTTAGATTCTATTAAGATGGATAGAAACAGTATAAATAATATGAATAGTTTTTTCACTACCTCCTCCTGATCTTAATTATACCACGTCCCTCTATACATTCAAAACCAGTCCATCGTATGCGACTATAAATCCATAGGGTCTTAACCTTTCTACCAGTTCATCGTATAAGAGTCCTCCATTGTGAGAAAAGTGTGTTGCTATACATATACTTCTGTTATCTATACTTCCATATTTTTCTAGCAATTCTTTAGCCTCAATTATGGCTGGTATACCCATATGTCCTTGTCTCTGTTCACTATTACCGAAAGTGCAGTCAAAGATAGCTACATCTAGGTAAAACTCTTTTAATTTTTCCCAAGTTTTTTCGGGATACCAGCCTGAATCATGCCCATAAAAGATAGTCTTGTTATCAATCTCGATAACATATAGTAAACATTCCTCCTCTGGGGCATGGTCTGCTGGTAGAGCAGTGACGGTAAATTCTTCATATTCTATCCTGTCAAATGGATGTATGGTATGTAATCTTATCTTTGCTTTCTCACAGTTAACCCTTTCTTCTATTATCTTTGTCACCTTGGAATTTCCAAAGATGTCTAGTGTGGCGTCTTCTGGTAGATATGCAAATGGTTCTACTCGCATATGTAACTCTGGCGGATAGAAATGGTCTTGATGGGAATGGGTTATAAAGAGATACCTAAGCTTACTCAAATCTATATTATGCCTAAGGCTATTTAGATAAGTATCTGGCGTTAGGTCTACAAGAATTTTCTCCCATATTACTGCCGAACTTCTAGTTCTTATGTTTTTTCCTCCTAACTCTTTAGCCCTTTGGCAGTATTTGCAGGTGCAGAATACACCTGGCCATCCTTCTGCTGCAGAGGTCCCTAAGAAAACTATCTCCATTCTTATTCCCTCCTTCGTTAAGTCTCTTATATCCTTGACATAGTTTTGGTTTGTTCTAAAATGATAACATAAAATCTTAAGTTTTTGGAGGTGAGAGTTTGTGAGGAGTTTATCTTTAAATGGAGAATGGCAGTTTAGGTCAGAATCTGATAGGGAATGGCTGCCCGCTTTAGTGCCTGGTGATGTCCACCTTGACCTATTGAGAAATGGGAAAATAGAGGACCCTCTGTATGGGACTAATGCTGAGAAGTGTAGATGGATAGAGGAGAAAACATGGATATATAGAAAGATTTTTAATGTCTCTAAGGATTTTATTCAGAAGAAGGTCGAATTACTGTTTAATGGGCTTGATTTGGATGCAGAAGTTTTCTTTAATGGAGTAAAGATAGGAGAACATCATAACGCCTTTATTCCTTATGTAATAGATGTAACTAGTTATATTAGAGAAGGGGAGAATGAGCTCTTAGTCTATCTAGATGTTGGTAAAAAGAGGGTAAAGGACAAACCTTTAGAGAAGTATGGAGTTGACGAGAGTTATTATCGTATCTGGATGAGGAAACCTCAGTTTGTATTTGGTTGGGATTGGGGTCCCTATCTACCGACCTGTGGTATATGGAGAAGTGTAGAGTTAAAAAGCTACGAGTATGCAGTTATAAGAGACGTCTTTATAAGGCCCAAGATTGAAGATGATAGGGTAGAGCTTATATTAGAGGTAGAGATAGAAAATATTACCAATGAACCTACTGAGATAGAAGTCTTTATGTCTCTTGTGGGAGAAGAGGAAAATGGGTTGGGGGAGAGATTTATAGTTAATCCTGGGATAAATAAGAAGACTTATACTCTTTTAGTAAATCATCCCAGGTTATGGTATCCCTTACCTATAGGTGAACCATACCTATACGATTTTAAGGCTACAATCTCTAAAGATGGTAGAGAGATAGATAGTTTTCTTACTAGATATGGAATAAGAGAGGTAAAACTTATACAGGAACCGATGGAAGAAGGAGAGAGTTTTATAATCTCTATAAATGGTAAGAAGGTATTCTGTAAGGGTGCAGACTGGATACCTGCAGA
>JACIXS010000344.1 GCA_014360335.1 bacterium
ACACCAAAAATCCAGATTTTCAGATAAGAACACGGGCAATTAAAAGTGATCCCGATTACTACTACGTCAATCAATACATACAAAAGCTGAGTAAAGCAGATAAAAATGCCTTACTAGGATAAAAAGATTCTTCTTAGCTAAAATGGGACTAAAGACATTCAATCTAAAGAAATTGATTAGAAAACTCTTAATATCTGTCTTCCCGTTTTTGGTTCTAACAATAGCTTATATAATAAGCAATAGTGATGTAAATCCTATAACCGGAAAAGCTCAGCTCAAAGCCGATATAGAATGCGAGGGTATTTTCCTTCAGATTAGAAATTCAAACAACTATGAATGGACTGACGTGCATATTTATTTAAATGATGAATACCTCCTCTTAGTACCCATTATATACCCTAGAGATGTCATTGTAGCCTTATTGAGAGACTTTAAGAAAGCTAATGGAACTAGCTTTGATCCAAAAAAGATGAAACCAGAAGAAATCTTTATTAAGGCAAAAACTCAAAGAGGAGAAGGTACATTAAAAAGATTCCTAACACATAGAAATCCTATTCCTATAAAAAATCACAATTGACTGGCTGATAAATGATTCTATCTTACTCCTTCCCCGATAGCGTTCCATTTATCCGAGCTATTGTCAGTGCCAGATCCTTTATGGCAGATTCTAAGCTTTCTATCTTTGATTCTATCCTCACAAGAAGATAAATAGATACAACAATCGGAAATCCCCAATTGGCTATTGCCTCGAAAAGATCTTCTATATCTCCCACCTCCTTTCTGGTCCTAGGTCTAAGTGTAAAAAGTTACTAACTCTATATACCCCAATTCCTTTAAATCCAACTGCCCTTGCTAGATTTTCTAGTTCATCTAAACCATAATTGCTAACTACAATATCAACCGCCAATCCCTGGACGTGGTAGCTATTCTCTTCTCCGTGGACTTCTCTATTATGCTTTGGGCATCTATAACCACTGGTTATTATGACTGGTCGCTTGATTCTGTTTCTTAGGACTTGTAGCCTTTCTACAAGCTCATTATCAAT
>JACIXS010000345.1 GCA_014360335.1 bacterium
TAAGTTAGCCTGGGATATTAATATACAGGGCTTGATTAATGTCCTGGAAGTGGCAAAATCATATCAATGTGCCGTCTTCTTTCCCAGTTCCATAGGTGTGTTCGGTAAGAGTACTCCCAAAGATAAGACTCCTCAAGATACCATTCAAAGGCCCTCAACTATCTATGGTATTACAAAATTAACCGGTGAATTACTCTGTGATTACTATTATCAGAAATATAATCTTGATGTACGTGGAGTTCGTTACCCGGGTTTAGTCTCTTATGAAACACTTCCTGGTGGAGGGACTACTGATTATGCTGTGGAGATATTTTATGAAGCCCTTACTCGTCAATATTACAATTGCCCCTTAAGAGAAGATACCTATTTAGATATGATGTATATGCCTGATGCTATAAAGGCTGCCTTACAGCTTATGGAAACAGAGAGCAGTCGTCTACTACATCGCAATGCCTATAATATAACTGCTATGAGTTTTTCTCCCAGAGACCTTTATGTAGAAATAAAGAAATGGATACCTGAATTTAAGATAAGTTACCATATAGATCCGGTAAGACAGGCTATTGCTGATTCCTGGCCCAACAGTATGGATGATCAGGTAGCTCGTCAGGAATGGGGCTGGCAACCGGATTATGATCTACCCAGTATGACTGAAGATATGATTAGAAAGTTGAAGAAGAAGATAATAAGAGATAACAAGTAATACTAATATAAAATTATAAAATTAAATAAGTATGGTAGGTAAGGAAGATTGAAAGATAGGGATTGGAGGTACCAACAATGAGTTTAGAAAAGTTGGAAAATGTGCTAAAGAAAGCACTGGATGATTTAGAACAAGAAGGTCGCTTAAAAGGAAAAGAAATGATTATTACTGATATTAGAAAAGCAAAGGGCAGGGAAGGTCCTCGTTATTTCTTAAGAGGAAAGGAAGGCAAACCATTTATCAGGATGAACTCTAATTCTTACCTCGGTTTATCCTTACGTAAGGAGATGATTTCTCCCGGGAAAGAGGCAACTCGAAAATTTGGTACCGGGCCAGGAGCAGTTCGTTTCATAAGTGGTACCTTTCAGATACATCGAAAATTAGAGCAGAAATTGGCTAATTTCCATAAACGAGATGATGCCATCATCTTCAGTTCGGCTTACACCACCGTATTAGGTGTTCTTACTCCCTTGATTACTGCAGAAACCATAGTAATTAGTGATGCCTTAAATCATAACTGTATCATAAATGCTATTCGCTTATCGAGACCGGCGGATAAATTAATTTATAGCCATCTTAATATGCAGGAATTAGAAGCACAACTGGGCAGGAGTATAGGAAAGGCAAAGCGTGTACTGGTAGTAACAGATGGAATTTTCAGTATGAGGGGAGACTATGCCC
>JACIXS010000346.1 GCA_014360335.1 bacterium
TAGGTATTAGTAGAAAGACTATAGCTAAAACTATGAGTAATTCTATCAAGGTAAAACCAGACTTCATCTTCTTATAAATATTCTCCTCTGATGAAAAGCATAATGATTAGGGATATCTCTTCTGTAAGCTTCCACCATAAACATATAGGTACCAATTGGGAATTTGTTTGCTGGAGTATTAACTATATACGAAGTGCTCTCAAGCTTATGAGTATCATCTGGTCTTTCTCCGGGAGATGTAGATTGGTCATCTTGGATATATTTCCAAGTCTTTCCACCGTCTGTAGAATATTTCACTGCATATATCACCTGGGGCGGATTAGTATATGTGTAGTCAGAGTAAGGTTTTCCGTCCCAACGCTTCCACTCTAAGGACCACTCTATTGTAATACTCTCCGGGTTATTTATCTCATCTGTCTCAGTAGGAGCTGTTATAGTGACATAAGGAACTTGCTCTATTCTGTCAGGATTTGAAGGATTCCCCGCATCAAGAAATCCCATAATTGTGCTTACAAGAGCATATCTAGATATGAATGCCACGCCAGCTTCTCCCGCTGGGGACAATCCGTTTATCAAAAAATACCCAGTCTTTGTATCTCCAGCAAGGGTAGGGGCAGTCAATTTTAAGAGGGCACTAGACCTGTAGCTAGAATTAAACGAGGCATTGTAGTACGATTTATAGAAACTTAAAGTTCCTCTATAATTACTGAAACTTGGCTCATTCCACTGAGGAGGTCTCCAACCCTTTGATGATAAATTTACATTCAAAGCAAATGGACGCCTAGCATCCATTTTTTCTGGTAGAACTATATTAAAAGCCGTATTCATTCTTCTTCCATCATCGGTAAGGGTTGTAGTATTAGTAGCATTGGGCGGATTTCTATGTTCATGATTAAATCCCAAATTAGAATTAGTAGGATCTGAGCTTCCATTCAATGCGGTAGGAGGACCATATTCCCTTGCCCTTTTAAATCTATCATAAGGATACCCTAAAGAAGAATATCTTTCTCTATAAAATGTTGGAGCAGGTAGATTACCATATGTCTTCCAATTGTTATACTGACTATCTGGGTATAGTTCTCCGAGCCAAACTCTGGAATACCAACTGGAGTTTTTATCCTTTATCAATCTACAGTAAGAATAGTTTGCCCCATCATCTGGAATTATCTCATCGACTTTGGCAGTTCTACTCAAACCTCCCCAAGGAAGCCTTGATATTGGGTTATCCAAGAGATTATTGATATAAGGATTTGCAGTGTCTCCTCCCATCTCCTGCCCAAAACCAACATAGTAGAAAGAGAATCCTGTAACACTATTAAAGATGCTAGAAGACCTTAAGATGCCATCTCTAAAGATTTGGAAATATCTTGGAATATCGGAGTCAAAGGGATAATTCGAGTAATATGGCATACCCCAGCCATTATTACAACCAGTAAACCCATAATAACCCGAAAGATTACTTGTAAACCACCTGTTATACCAACCATTACTTTTTACATCCAAATATAGACAATACCTTGGGTCTCCCATAAATTGGAATTTCTCTGTGATAGGTGGGTCTAAGCCAATCCAAGTGTATGTCCTAGAACGATTTGGAGTGTATTGAATTGGGTCAGGGATGTCGTTAGGTCCTTTATTACCTATATATGTCTCTATAGTAAGCATCTTATTAGAAGGATATATACTGTTTAAAACAGTTCCGTCTAGTGTTATTATCCACCTGGCAGTGTTCTTAGGGGTATTACCTGGAGTGGTCAAATCTTGCCAAGCAGAATAATCAGAAGATGTCCCTACTGGACAGGGAATATATTCAAGGCCGTAGAGTCTTTTACTACTATCTAGTCCTGTTTTACTTCCAGAATGGTAAGGACACTTTGTTGGTGTATTCTTTAGTAGTATCTTTGTTCCTATTAGGCTTCCATCATTATCATAGAGAACACTAGCATTATATCGGGTAGGGTTGTTATCATCATCACCTTCTATAAACCTTACTCTACTTATCCCTTCTATAATTCCATCGTTATTTGTATCTAGACTTATTCCCCTTAGTAAGATAGTTATATAGTTTACACTATCAGGAGAAGAATACTCTGGCATAAGATAGGCATAGACCCTCAGATTCACATTATCACCTGTATTGTATCTTAGCTTCTCTGGATGAGTCACTACCCTTACCCCTGGATAGTTCTCTGGGTCTTTGGCTGGGTCTGAATAGTTTCTTAAAGGAGGAAAAGGCATCAACTCACCATGGAGGTTTATTATGATAGAATTCTTATATTTGTCTGGGTTTGAAAAGAGGTCTTCCATCAGCATCCGCCAGCTCGGTTCTAAATTCGGGTCAAACTGTTTTTCATAGTTATACCTTAACACTTCATCGGGGTATCTCATACTGTGATTGAATTGGTCTGCTAAAGCATATCTTCCTTCATTATTAACACCGTCGATATTGAGCTTACCCCTTATGAAGTTTGCATCATAGTAGTAAGAGTTAGCTTTATTATCATTATTCAGTAATCCAGGATATAGATAAGCCCAAGGGATACTCTGTGCTACTGTATTCTCCTTATTTATATAAGGCCTATAGTATTCATCCCTTCCATAAGAGAGCCTTGTTATCCAATGGGCTCTTATTGTAAGGTTTGGGTTTCTAGATTCCATCTCACTTATGGCACTATCCACCATCATTCTAAGGTTTGTAGTATTTACCCACCATCCAGGTACATTTTCAATAGCAATTAGATATATATCATAGACTTGTTGAGGGATATCTGGTGTTCCCATCGTCGAAATAATAGTGCTCAAGTCTGTAAGTTTCTTGTATCCATTCCCGACCTTTTTAAACATCTCTACTATTACATATCTTACATCACGGCTCTCTACATTAGGTAACTTTTTTACAGTTATCCTTCTATAATATTTCCAACTTCCATCACTTAGCTTACTATTGCCACTCAATATATGGTCAGGAGTAGCATTCTTAACAGTAGTTAAAACTGGATTATAGCTCGTTCCATCGTCAAAATTGTCTAAATATTCTGCCCTCTTTTCTTCTCCCTTTCTTATATAGCTTTTAAGCTCTTCTATTATCTGATTTGCCTTTATATTGGCAAAGGATATATCTTGATTATCAGAGGTGTAATTAAATGTCATAGCAATATAGTTAGCTATAACAGCAAATACTATCCCAATTTTTCTCTAAATATCTACGAAAGTCTTTCACTTCCACTATCCTCCTAACTTAAGATATACAAATTTTAAATCATTATATCAAATTGTGATAAAATATAAGAACAGTTAGTACGAGCGGAAACCTTTTAAGGAGGTGGATAGATTGGAATCAGTTTTTTCTAGTTTTGATGGGACAAAAATATTTTATAGATATAGTGGAAATTTAGAAAGTAAAAAGGTATTTGTTATAGTACATGGGCTCTTAGAGCATAGTGGAAGATATATAGATACAATAGAAGAAATCTCTTCCTGGGGGTTACCAGTATTTGTTCCGGACTTAAGAGGACATGGAAACTCAGAAGGTCCTAGAGGAGATATAGATTCCTTCCAGCATTATCTGCTAGACCTAAAGAGCTTCTACGATATGCTATTTACCTCTGGTTATAGGGAATTTTATCTGATGGGACACAGTATGGGAGGACTTATAGTAACTAGATTTATTCAAGAGTATCAGGAATCTATCAAACAGACAAAGACCTTAATTCTGTCCTCTCCGTTTTTTGGATGGAGAAATGCTTCTCCTTTAAGGCTCAATTTTATAAAACTTCTCTCATTCATAACCCCTAGTCTCTACCTAACTAATGTTGTTAATCCTGACCATCTTAGTCATTCTAAAGAGGTGGCAGATAGATATAGAAATGACCCTCTTATTAATAATAGAATCACTGTTAGACTTGTTGTAGAGATAGACAAAAATATGAGGTTACTAAGAGAAAAACTTAATGAACTCTTCCCTTCTGTGTTACTCCTAGCTTCCGGAGAAGATTATCTAGTAGATACAGAGTCCGCAATAGATATCTTTAATAGATTTAATTCCCCCCTTAAAAGACATCACATCTTTCCCAAAAGTTACCATGAAATATTGAATGAGGAAGATGAAAAAGAAACTGCCTATAAGATGATTAAAGAATGGATTAAAGAGATAGACAGAGAATAAAGCTATTTATAATTCACTATTTAGCCCTTTTCTCAGTCTTCTCTCTGCTGGTACGATCTTAGTCTCATAAGCCTCTATCCTTAGCATTAAGTCTCTCCAATGCCTTTTTCATCTCCTCGATACGGGCAATAAGTTGGTTTCTCTGCTCAATTAAAATTTGCTTTCTAGCTTCAATAGTTACATCTCCCTGCTGGAAAAGTTCAACATACTTTACTAATGCATCGATCTGAACCCCTGCATTCCGCATACATTTTATAAACTCTATCCATCTACAATCTTCCTCTGTATAATCTCTGATACCGCTTCCATTACGACTTATCCTAGGGATTAAGCCAATTTTTTCATAATACCGGAGTGTATCCTGAGAAAGTCCATACTTTTCACTTACCTCCTTTATTGTCATCCTCTATCCCTCCTAAATTATCTTAAAAACCTATTTTATGTAGCCATTCAGAAATCTTAGACTGTATATCCCCTGCACCACCTCCATAAATAACAAAAGGTTCTAAGACGTTTGATCTCGGGCACAGTTTAGCTATGTCTTTTACAATTTTCCCCTGTCCGCCTCCACCATGCGAACAGAATGGCACAATAGTTTTACCAGAAAGGTCATAGGTTGATAAAAAGGTGGCAACCGGAGGAGCAATAGTGCTCCACCAGTTAGGTGAACCGACAAAGATTGTATCGTATAGGTCTATATTGTCAATCCTAGTCTTTATCGGCGGTTTATAACCCTGCTGTATCTCTCTTTTTGCCTGTTCCACAGTTGCATTATAGGAGTTAGGATAAGAATGCTCTGGTATAATCTCGACTACAGTCCCTCCAATTTCTCTATGGATTATATTGGCAATCTTACGAGTATTTCCAGACCAACTAAAGTATACAATAAGAACATTCTTAGACATCTTCACTCTCCCAAATATTCTCTTACAAGCTGGACACTCTTTTCTACCATATCAGGAATAGGAAGCTTATAAGGGCATCTTGGTAGACAAGTGTCACACCTTGTACAGGTTTGAGCCTTCAGATAGGCATCATAAAACCAACCACTACTAATACTTTCTTTAGATAATCTCTTTATAAATGAGTCTGCCCTAATGATGATAGATATAGGAATTCCCTGAGGGCATGGCTGACAGTAATCACATCTTCTGCAAAAGGTCGGACCCATTTCCTCTCTCATTCTCTCTATCTCTTGCCATTCCTCTTCTGTAAGAGGCGAAAGCTCCATAGCAACTTTCACGTTTTCCTCAACCTCTTCGATGGTCTCCATACCAGGATCAGGAACTATGAATTCTTTCTGAAGGGCAAATTTTAGTGCAAGTTTTGAATTTGTAAATACTCCTCCTCTCATAGGTTTCATAGCAATAATTCCAATATCCCTCTCAAGAGCCATTGGGAAGACCTTCTCTTCGACCTTTGTTTCTATAAAATTATAACACAATTGAACGACATCAAACTTATCAGTAGCAATTAATTCCTCTAAAAGGTCGGTACTATGACTTGATACTGCTATAAAATCAATAAGCCCTTCTTCCTTCGCCTTTAGAAGACCATAATAAGCCCCATCAGGTGCAAAAACTTTATTAAAAGATTCCTTATCGTTAATTCCATGTAGATGGTATATGTCTATCTTATCAACCCCCAGATTCTTCAGGCTAGTCTTAACATCTTCATAGATACCGTCCTTAGTTCTATTTGGGGATTTTGAGGATAAGTAGATCTTTTTATCAAATCCCTTTATTGCTTTTCCTATTTTCACTTCACTATCTCTATAGCCCCTTGCGGTATCTATAAAGTTAATCCCAAGTTCTATTGCTCTCCTTATTACCTTTATTGCCTCATCCTCACTTACTCTCTGTATTGGAATCCCACCAAAGCCAATAGGAAAGACCTCAATATTTGTTCTCCCAAGTCTTCTATATTTCACTCAAAGACCCTCCTTGCTTATGTATTCTCAGTAGAAAGTATAAACCTTGGAGTTAACTCCAAGTCAATATCTTATAGTATAATAGAAGCCAACAAAAATAAATATGGGGGAAAATATGATTGATCTAAATGGATATTGGGATTTTCAGATATCACCTATAGGAAAGTTCTATACCAAAAAGGTTGGACCTTCCTGGCAGAAGATAGTTGTTCCCGCTTCCTGGGAAAGCCAAGGGATAGACGTAAATATAGAAGGGGTAGGAACTTATAGAAAGATATTTACATTAAGAAAAGAAGAATTAGAGGATATAAGTAGTAAAAGAGTATTTCTCAGGTTTAACGGAGTAAGTGCATACTGCAGGGTATGGCTAAACGGTGTTCACATAGGAGAGCACTTCGGTATATGGGACCCGTTTATTATAGAATTAAGTGGTCCTCTAAGAGAGGAAAACGAACTTTTAATAAAGGTCGTTAAGCCTGGCAAATACATCTCTTTAAGGGAGAGTCTGGCTGGATTTTTACCTGATGTATATGCACCTTTTGGTGGGATATGGCAACCTGTAGAGCTTTTAGTAAAAGAAGATATATTTATAGAAGATGTATCTATTAGGACTGAAAAGAATAGTAGAGTGAACGTGTATGTAACTGTTGATACCAACTATAGGCATATGGAAGTAGACTTGGTTGCAGATATACTTGATGGCGGGAAAGTTGTAGCTACTCAAAGATACAGTACTAATTATTCTGCTCGGTTTAATCTATCTATAGAAGAACCAAAACTTTGGTCGCCAGAAGAGCCAAATCTCTATACTCTGCGTATAAGATTATATAAAGATGAGATGCTAAAGGATGAATATATAACACAATTCGGCTTTAGAGACATTACTTATAAAGGATACGATATTCTTCTAAACAATACCCCTATCTATCCTAGAGGTATACTTCATTGGGGATGGTATCCAGAGAGTATAAGTCCAAATCCAGATATAGAAACTATTACCCATGAGATAAGAGAGCTCAAAAGACTTGGATTCAACCTTATAAAGTTCTGTCTTTTTGTCCCACCCAAAGATTACTTTGAGATTGCAGATAGAGAGGGAATACTCATATGGCAAGAGCTTCCCATGTGGATACCAAAGGTTACATACGAGTTTAAGAGAAATGCATTAACACAGTACAGGGAAATAGCCAAGAATCTTCATCACCATCCTTCTATCGTTATATGGACATTGGGATGTGAATTAAATAAAGACGTAGATAAAGATTTTATAGAGAGGCTCTTCTATACTGTAAAGGGAAATATTAATGGTGGACTCATAAAGGATAATAGTGGTTCAGGAGAATGCTATGGAGGATTACTAAAAGAGTATGGGGATTTCTACGACTATCATTTTTACACTGACCCTCACTTCTATAGAGACCTCATAGATAGATTTGGTGTATCTTGGAGGGAGAAGAAGCCTTGGCTCTTTGGAGAATTCTGCGATTTTGATACTGTAAGAGATATTGTTAAGCTAAGAGAAAGATATGGAGGAGACCCCTTCTTTTTAGATAAACCCAAGATTGGAATTGACTGGCCTATAGATTATAAGAATCAATATGAGAAATTAAAAGAAGAAGGGCTTTTGGACAGACTCAATGAGCTGGTAGAATCCTCAAAAGAGAAAGCCTTCTTCTATAGGAAGATGGTCCTTGAGTTGGTAAGAAGTTATAAGAGAATATCTGGCTATGTAATTACAAGTATGAGAGATACCCCGATAGCTACAAGTGGAATATTTGATGACTTTATGGAGAAAAAATTTAAAGAGGAAGACTTCTTAAAGATAAATAACGATATAGTCTTGTCTTTAGGATGGGATAATAAAAGAGGCTGGATAAACGGTGGAGATAGGCTTATAGAGTGGGATAGATTTAATTACTCTGGAGGTTTCTTAGTAAGGGCACATCTCATATTAAGCTACTATAGAGATAAGAAAGTAAAGAAATTGAAGTTAAAGTGTTTAGTTAAAGATAAAGATGAGGTCTTATATTCCAAAGAAAATACTATTAGAAAGTCAATCTCTCCTGGGGATGTTGAAGAGATTGATGTTATAGAGTTTATCACTCCAATCGTAAGGTTACCGAGAAGGCTTAAGTTAGAGGTTTCTTTAGATATCGACGGTAAATTAATAGAAAATTATTGGTTCATCTGGGTTTATCCTAACGTCGACATAGAGAAGCTACAAATCTTCGACCCAAAGGGAATTATTAGGTTTAATATAGAAGAGCCAAAGGAAGATATATTTGTCTCTACAGAGTTAAATAAAGACATCTTAGATTCTATTCGTAAAGGCGCTAAGGTTCTATATATACAACCTGAAGAAGGCAAACTAAAAGTAAGCCGTAAACCATTCTTTAGAGAGTCTATACAGGTATTATTCGACCATCCAATTATAAGACGCTTTTGTCCTTATGGATTATCAATAGAACAGTGGTATTCTCTAGCTACAGATAGGGTCTTTCCTAAAGAAGTAATGAAGGAATTTAATGCCAGAAGTATATTTTCAAGGCTGGATACAAGAACATATGTATTAGACCACTATCTCATAGAAGCAAATATAGGAAGGGGAACTCTAATAACAACCACACTAAGATTTAACGGAGGTTTAGGAGACCAGGCAGAGAGTATAGACTATAATCCTGCAGGGAAATATTTATTATGGAGTATAATGAGATATCTTAATAAAAAATAGGAACTATAGAGATTCATTTATATCTGCCAATCTTTGCTTAATCTTCTCAGGCTCTATCCGCATTCAAGGTAACAACTCTTTCTTACTCTCCTATGCACCAGTTGACATTATTTACCAGTTCCATCTTCCCACTCTTTGCTGAACGTATCCCTGCATCTAGGATAGCCATTACATCTAGATTTAGAGGTATATCTAGAGTTGGATGTAAAGGTTCCCCTGTCTCTAAGTGATATATCACCTCCTTTGCCAAGGTCTCTCTACCTTCAGGAAGTGTCAAGTTCTCAAAGACCAAAGTTGGCTCTTTACTTCTTCTGTCTTTGAATACTAATACTTTTCCATAATCTACAACAATAGTTCCAGTCGTTCCGTAGACTATTGGACCACTAGGTATACCCGTATTTACCGTGCTCCAAGTAGCCTCTAGAATTGCCATACTAGAAGGAAATCTTACTAGAATAACCGCATTGTCATCCGCATCTCCATAATGACTAGTGAAGTTGGCTCTAATACCAAATGCAGATATTGCCTGCTCTTCTAAGAACCACCTAGAGAGACATGCACCATAACAACAGTAGTCTAAAAGAGCTCCGCCACCAGTTCTTTCCTGATGCCACCATTCTTGTCCCTTCTCCCAATCACTTATCTTCTGTCCATATGCTAAAGGACCCATCGAAGCTCCGTTTCTCCACTTGACCTGCCATACCGCACCAATCTCATCCGCATCTATGAGTTCTTTTACCTTTCTAATAGCTGGTGACCATGTAGTAGGCCAATTGATTACTAGTTTTACATTATTATAATAAGCAGAACGAACCATTCTAAGTGCGGAAGGCAAACTACTTGCCATAGGCTTCTCGGTTATCATCATTAGAACCTTTTTTCTAGCTATAGCTTCAGCTACTTCTCCATGTCTGGCATTCTCAGGGCAGAAGAGCACTATATCAAATTCTTCTTTATCCAACATCTCTCTATAGTCTTCGTAGACCTTCATACCTGTCTTCTCTACAGCGTATTTTAGATTAGCCTTACGAGTTCCTGGCTCTAGCGATATAGAAGGAACCTCCGGTATGGTATCAGCACAGGCTACCCATTCAATATTTGGTATCTCTAGAAAATAATCTATCAGTGAGGTTATATGCATATGGGCAAATCCTATTATTCCTACACGATAATTCTTACTCATCTTTCTACCTCCTTTAAAAGGTTGTCTCTAAATCTATAGCCCTACCTTCTCTAGCAGATATATAAGCCTTTTCTATTATCTCAATAACGTGAAGGGCATGTTGAGGTGTAAGAACTGGGTCTCTATTCTCTTCTAATGCCTCTATTAAATCTTTCACTCCACAGGACTGTTGAACTCTCTGCCAGTAGTATATGGGTTCTATCCATCCCCTAATACCTTTCTCTCTTTCATCTAAAAATAGTAATATCGGCTTTTCTGGATCACGGGTAAATGTTATTGTTCCTTTGGAGCCGTAGATTTCCATATATGGAGTCTTTGTTGATTTTACACAGTATGTAGTATCTACAAAGGCAAATGTTGCTTCACCAAAATCTAAAAGCATTAGTGTATTATCATCTACTAAAGGTTCTATTTCCTTACCATCAAAAGCTCCTGTCCGAACAATACGCTTCTTCTCAGAGATACCTGAAAAACAGGTAACTCTTTTGGCTGGGCCCAAGAGTCCTGTTACTTGATGTAAAGCATGAACCCCTAGATCTAAAAGAGGACCTGCAGTAGGTTTATAGAACCAGCTTGGGTCTACGTCACGAAATTGAAAATATTCTGGTCCCCCATGGGAAGCAGAACACCTAATAAACGATACCTTCCCTACAATACCCTCTTTTATAATTCTTCTAGCTTCCTGTATATCAGGACGTAACATATGTATAGGGGATGCACTTATTTTAAGATTCCTCTTTTTTGCCTCTTCAATAAGAATCTTTGCCTCTTTTACAGTTGTAGCTATAGGTTTCTGAGAGTATAAATGTTTTCCAGCCTGAAGAGCCTTAAGATTGACCTCAAAATGAGCATCTATAGATGTAAGGTCTAGCAAGATTTCAAATTCACAATCCTTCAATAGCTCATCTATATGTCCATACCATCTAGGGATGTTAAAACGTTCCGCACTTCTCTTTGCCCTTTCAGGTATGATATCACAGACCGCTACAATATCAGCATTAGTCATATTCTTAACCTCGGGTAGATAATTGGAGTTTGCTATAAGACCGCAACCCACAACAGCTATACGCCACTTTTTATCCATAAAAGTCCCTCCTTATTCATAGAGGAAACAGTTAACCTCTTGATTATTAATCCTCTTTGAGGACGGAAAATTCTTCTCACACCTATCCATAGCAAACTGGCATCTATTGTAGAATGGACAACCACTTACAGCCTCTCTTTCAGATACTTTTTGTAACTTTGTTACATCTATCACTACCCTATCTTGCCATCTTTTGTTTGGGTCAGGAACTGGAATAGAAGTTATCAGCATCTTAGTGTATGGATGTAGTGGATTCTTTATAACATCTTCCGTCGGTCCCCTCTCTAGAATCCTACCAGAGTATATAATCATTATCCTATCTGCTATATAGTAAGCGGTATTTAAATCGTGTGTTATATAGAGTGAACTTATACCCAAATTCTTAAAATCTCTAAGGTGGTCTAAGAATATAGCCCTTAAGGAAGCATCTAACATAGATACAGGTTCATCGGCTACAAGTAATTTAGGTTTTATAAGATAGATTCTAGAAAGCATAATTCGTTGTCTTTCTCCACCGCTTAACTGGTGGGGATATCTACCTAGAATCTCTCTCGGTCTTAATCCTACAGCTTCAAGACTTTCATAAATAAGTTTCTTGGCTTCATCACCGGAAGCAATATTAAACTTTTTGATGGCCATCCATAAAACTCTATCTACCCTATAAAATGGATTATAAACCTCGTATGGGTCTTGAAAGATGATTTGAACCTCTCTTATATACTCTCTTTTATTATTCTTTAACCACTCAGATACACTTCTTCCCCTGTAGAGTATCTCACCAGAGGTGGGTTCTTCTAACCCCAGGATAAGCCTACATATTGTACTCTTTCCACTTCCACTCTCCCCTACTAAGGCTAAAACTTCTGGCGCTGAGCTTAAAGAGAAAGAAACATCTTTAAGCGCCTGAACTGCTGTTTTACTCAAGAAGCCAAAGCCTACTCTTCTAAAGACCTTAGAAACATTTTGGAATGTTAATAGACTATCGTTCATCTATTCCCCTCCATAGAGAAAACAGGCTACATATCGGCCAGGCTGAACCTCTTCTAACAAAGGTTCCTCCCCCTCACATCTCTTCATCCTATAAGAACATCTTGGATGAAACCTACATCCACTGGGCCATTCTAGAGGGCTTGGAGCAAGACCAGGAATACCTCTCAAACTTCTCTTTTCTAAAGAAGGCACTGCAGATAGAAGCCCCTTGGTGTATGGATGAAGGGGTTCAGAGAATATATCAAAAGTAGAACCGACTTCTAGTATTTTTCCTGCATACATAATGCATATCCTATCGCATATCTCTGCATGACAAGCCATATCATGTGCTACCATCACTACAGTAATACCATACTTGTCCCTTAAGTCTCCTAAAGTCTGTAGATTTAATTTCTGCATTACAACATCTAGTCCAGTTATCGGCTCATCTGCAAATACAATCTTAGGATTTAAACATAGACTCATAGCGATACAGACCCTCTGTCTCATACCACCACTTAGCTCATGTGGATACATCTCTAACACATCAGGAGGCATTCCTACAGAATTAAGGGCTGATAATGCCAACTCTTTTGCCTCATGATATGATACATCCGTATGAGACATAATACCATCAATCATCTGTTCTTCAATCTTTATAACAGGATTGAGAGAGTTCATAGAACCCTGAGGGACATATGATAACTCCTTCCATCTAAGCTTTCTAAATTCCTCTTCAGGAAGACTTAAGAGGTCTATACCTTTATAATAAACTTTACCTTCAGGGATATAACATGGAGGCTTATAGATTTTCAGGATTCCCTCTACCAGAGTAGATTTACCACAGCCCGATTCTCCAGCTATCCCCAAGATTTCACCCTCAAAAACCTTTAAAGATACCCCATCAACAGATTTAGCATCCCCCAGAATTGTCCTAAAATACACCTTTAGATTTTCTACTTCAAGGATAGTATTCATAACTTATACTCCTGTAACTTGCCTAAGTCTAGGATTAAATACCTCATCTAGCCCAACATTTATAAGATTCAAAGAGACAAACGTCAGTATAAGAAACGTTATAGGAGAGATAACAATCAGGTAATGTCCCTGTGCTAATGTCCCTGAATATATAGCCCAATTTATAAATTGTCCCAGAGATGGGATATCTCCTGGACCTAAACCAACAAGTCTCAGTGCAGTCTCAGCCATAATTGTTCCAGTTACCGCATAGGAGAAGCCAACGAATATATATGGTAAAAAGTTTGGAAGTATCTCTTTGAACATAATCTCTAGATCGCTGAATCCTGTGACTCTAGCTAGGTCTATATACGGTCTCTCCCTTAAGCTTGCTATCTGTGCCTTTAT
>JACIXS010000347.1 GCA_014360335.1 bacterium
AGTAATGCACCTACAGGTAGAGGAGGACGGTTCTTAGCATACTTTAGCAAGTCAATAAAGAACGCATGTCTTCTCTCTCCTCTAATCTCCTTGTCATTTAGTAGGGCTTTAAGAGTAGGTAAGTGGAGAGTTTCAACAGAGTAAATCTTCTGTCCTACTGGTCCACATGCAAACTTAATAAATTCAAAAGCTTCTTTAACGTTCTTTGCTCCCTTAGGAATTCCTAAACTCCAACCGCCAGCCCAAGTAATTGGCTTCTTAAGTCCTGCTGGTCTAGGAATATAAGTAACACCATAGTCTCTAAGATATCTCATCTTAGGCGCAAATTTATCTAAGAAAGCTAGAGTCCAGTCTCCATCAACCTTCATAGAAATCATACCCATAATGAATGGGTCCTGAGCCTCAGAACCAAAAGCTGAAGAGAATGATTGAATTGCTGCTATACCATATTTATCCGCATAACTCTTCTGCCATTCAAAAGATTTTACAATGTTAGGATCAGTAATAGTAAGTTTCTTTGTCTTTGGATTATAGAATTCTCCGCCAAATGCCCAGCCCCAAGTATAATGCCAACCTTGAGCTAGCCAAGGTATGAATCCTATTCTAATATATCTACCGCTTGGATCCTTCTTAGTAAGCTTTTCTGCATAGGCATCTAATTCTTCAATAGTCTTTGGAGCTCTACTAAGGCCGGCTTCTTTAAGATGGTCTATCCTGTAGTAAAGAGCTCTATCATCAGTATCAAATGGAAGTACCCACGCCTGTCCAGCCCAGGTAGCTTCATCCCAAGCAAATGGAAGGAAATCCTTTTCAGCATCCCATTTTGCTGCTTTAAGTAGATCATTCAATGGTTCTAGAATTCCTGATGCACCTCTCTGTGCTGCGGTAAATCTATCCACCGTATAGATATCCGGTCCTACGCCACCAGCAACTGCAGCCATAAGTTTAGATATATCTGTAACTGCACTAGCAGCAACAAGCGTTACTTTCACTTCTATATCGGGATTTCTCTTATTGAATTCATCTACTATATGTTGCATAGAACTCTTATAAGGATCACCAGTAAATACAGACCAGAAATTTACAACAGTTTTACTAAAAGCAAAAGAAACACTAGCAAACACCAACGCTACTGATAGTAAACCTATCAAAACCTTCTTACCAAACATTCTTCTCTCCTCCTTTTCTTAAAATTTTAATCACTACTTAAACTCAAAATTACCTCTTTCTCCCCCTCAGATATATGCATCTACGATAAACCTTCTACCTTCTCCTTTATCACCTCCTTTCTAAGGGATTTTACTGTATTCCCTTCCTTTATCTCTATAGGTATAGAGATTCTCTTGTCTGCTAAGTTAGGATTTTTAATCTTTTCTAAGATAAGCCTTCCTGCTTCAAAACC
>JACIXS010000035.1 GCA_014360335.1 bacterium
TACAGAGACAAAGTTTAGTAGTATATTTGGGAGAAGTGTTTGGTTGGAACCTAGTCAAGATATAGTACTCTTAGACCTTATTAAGAGAGAGCCTAATATAGACCTCTACCTGGAGACAGAGGCAAAGGAAGCCATTATGGAGAATCCTTCTAGGATAAAGGCTATTAGGGTAGAAAACCAGAGGGGTTCATTCACACTTTCTGCACCAATCTTTATAGACTGTAGTGGAGATGGTGTTATAGCTTATAGCGCTGGTGCAGAATATAGAATGGGTAGGGAAGGGAAGGATGAATTTGGTGAATCTCTAGCCCCTGATAAGCCTGATAGCTACACATTGGGTAGCTCACTCCTATTTACCACCAAGAAACTTCCCTATCCAGTAAGGTTTAATCCTCCAGAGTGGGCTTATAGGTTTGATGAGAAGGACCTTAACTATCGTAGCCATTCTCCTAATGAGGTAAATTATTGGTGGATAGAGTATGGCGGGATGTTAGACACTATAAAGGATAATGACAAGATTAAAGAAGAACTTACAAAGATTCTTTTAGGTGTCTGGGACCATATAAAGAATAGAGGAAATCATAGAGCAGAGAATTATATATTAGACTGGATTGGACAGGTTGTTGGTAAGAGAGAGTCTAGAAGATTTATAGGGGATTACATCTTAACTCAGAAGGATGTTGAAGAGGGAACACTATTTGAAGATAGGGTAGCTTATGGAGGCTGGCCTATAGATCTACATCCACCGAAGGGTATCTTTGACCCAGGTCCCCCCTGTGAACAGCATAGATTGAAGGATATATACAGTATTCCGTTCAGATGTTTATACTCCAAAAATATAGATAATTTGATGTTTGCTGGTAGGAATATAAGTGCAACTCATGTTGCTCTAGGTTCTACAAGAGTTCAGGGAACCTGTGGTGTATTGGGTCAAGCGGTAGGCACTGCTAGTTACCTCTGCAAGAAGTATGGGATAACACCTAGAGAGGTCTATAATAGCCATATAAAAGAACTACAACAGCTCCTTCTAAGAGAAGATTGCTATATAATTGGTATTAAAAATGAAGATAGTGATGATATAGCTAGGAATAGTCAAGTTACTGCAAGTAGCTCTAAGCCTTTGGGGATGGATGAATTTAGATTTCTTTCTCCAGTTTCCTCTCCTATCGGACAATCTTTTATACTAACTTCTCCTAAGATAGATTCTGTATCTTTATATCTCTCATCAGAAGAGAAGGTAGAGCTTACCCTTTCTTTGTATAAGGTTGATTCTCTTAGGGATACAAAGTTAGATAAGCTTATAGATACCTCTACATTAGTTATAGAAGATATAGAAGGTTGGGTAGACTTTCATATAAAAAAGGAGATAGAGCCGGGATTTTATCTCTTTAAACTTGAAGGCGATAAGAATTTCTGTATAGGCTTTAATCCTCGTTCTTTTCCAGGGATTCAGAGGATAGATTTTCCCTCGGAATTTAAGATAGTCCGTGGCGTTTATGCCTTTAAGATAACCCCTTCATCTTACCCTTACTCTCCAGAGAATGTCATTAACGGTATATCTAGACCAACATACTATGGCCCAAATCTTTGGATATCAGATAAAGGCTTCCCTCAAAAGATAGATATCAATTTCCCTAGAAGGGCTGTAATAAATACAATCTATCTTACCTTTGATACCTATCTTGATTCTCCAGAATATCTAAGAGAAGTTCCGGAGCCAGAATGTGTTAGAGATTACGTGGTTTATTGCAAAATTAATGGAGAAGAGAAAAAACTCTTAGAGGTATCGAATAACTATCATAGGAGAAGAAGGCATAGTTTTGATGATGTAGAGTGTGACGGAATATCTATAGAAGTGCTAGCTACAAACGGAGACCCTTACGCCAGGATATTTGAGGTAAGGGTATATAGATTCTAAACTATATCCTTACCTCTTTTTCCTCCTCTACCGACCTATGTATACCAGCTACTATCTTAGTAACCTCTAGTCCGTCCTCTAGGGTAGCTATTACCGGCTTATTATTCTCTATGGCATCTATAAAAGAATCCAACATCCATATAGGTGCTCCTGTAAGCCTATTGTGTATATCTGCCCATAGGGTAGGCATTCCAGCAAAGTAATACCTTTCGCTTGCATTCGTTATTACAGAGTTGGTAAAGTCTATATTGGAGTATCCCTTTTCTCCATATATTTCAAATTTAAACTGGGCAACGTATGGGATACTCTCGGGAAGAATCCATGAGGAGAATATATGAGCTATGCTTCCATCTTCGAATCTTAAGCTGGCATCAATCATATCATACGTATCTATACCTTTTTTCTTTAATACATTCTTTATACCCCTAGCATCTACAGATTTTACCTTCTTTTTTGTTAACCAGAGCGCCATATCTACACAGTGGCTCATCAAAAACCAACCGGGGGACGATTTACTTGCCCAGCTTATCATCTGTGTTGGAACATAGATAGAATCATTTAGTGTTATCCTCATACCATAGATATCTCCAAATTCTCCACTGTTTATTGACTCTCTAACCATAACAAATGGCGCATTCCATCTATTCTCAAATGCTATCTGAGCCTTTATATTCTTCTCTTTAGCCCTTTCTACTATCCTTTCTGCCTCTTTTACATCCATCGTCAGCGGTTTTTCAACCATTACATGAAATCCTCTTTCTATGGCTAATAGTGTAGGCTCAGTATGTGCAAAATCGGGGGTCGCTATTATAACCGCATCTAGGTCTTTATCAAGAAGCTCCTTATAGTCTAATGTCCCTTTAATACCAAAGAATTCTTCTGCCTCCTTAAGGTTCTTGGGGTTTATCTCTGCATATCCAACTAGTTGAGCATTGGGATTCTGTAGTATTGCCCTACCATAGAGTCTTCCCCTTATACCCATTCCAATAATTCCTACTCGGACCATAGTCATCACCTCTTATCTAAGATTTTAAGGATATTATATCATCTATATCTTAAAACTAGTCCAATACATATCTGAAAGGACATTATATTCCATAATTACTTCTTTTACCTCATTATTAGCAGTATAGGTTTCTCTCCTTTTGAATGAGTAAGATACCTGGATAAGTATCTCATTTTCACCTGAGGCAAGGTTCCCTTTCAATAGAGCTGTTAATTCATCTAGTTTTACTGTCACTATAGTTCTTTTATTAGGTTCAAGTGTAACAGGTGCCTCAATGCTTTCTAGAAGTCTCCAGATAATTTTACTGTTGGGCCTTACATAAACCCTTACTGTATATCTATTGGATCCGGCATAATATCTTAAGTCTGCATTAGGCGGAATATCTTTAGAGCTCTTAGAACTATCAAACCAGGTAATTTGGGGACTCTTTAAAAGAATAGATATATTTATTGGAGCATTACCTCTTATATTAATTGTATCTATAGATATAGGTGTAGCACCATAAGGAGGCTTTGGGTCTTCCTCACCAAAGTAAAAGATATAGACATTAGGAGATGCACCAAAATAGAAGGGCCAAGATATCTTAGATGATGCATAGGATTCTGACAATATAAAACTATCTGTTACTTCTAAGTCATCCTTTGAAAATCTTGTAATTCCGGCTAAATCAACTCTTATCTTTCCTTTTCCAACTTTCTTAGGTTTTTCAAACCATATCCTATACCTATCTGTATCCTCTATGATTATACTGAAGATCTTAAGGGGCTCATTATTGAAATACACCTTAATAATTGAGTTATCATCAATAAGGTCTAATCTAGCATAACTCTTTATATCAATATACATAAGATCCTGCTCCAATCTTGGGAATTCACTTCTTACACCAGCAGGTTTTAATATAGAAACCTTTTTAGAATAAAATGAGCCTAAAGTAAAGAGATCATTAAAAGATACAGATCTGGTAACTATATTATTCTGTCTGTTTCTATCAGAGAATAGATGGTAATAAACAGTATTTGACTCTTTATTTAATTCTTCATCAAGGCTGACAGTAACATCAAAGTCTCCGACAATGTCTATACCAGGTAGTGGAAATTTACTAATAAACGACAACTCAACTTGTCCTCCTGGTCCAAGGGCGTATTCGCTTATTTGAAAATTACTCAAAGGCTCCATCTGCAAATAAAAATATTTACCGTCTTTCTTTCTAACCATCTTTATCTGTAATAGAGATTCGTATAATTCCTTCTTATTACCGTATAAGATAGGATAAGCATCACCTACATTCTCTATTAGTACTGAAGCTTTAAGCTTCCTCTTATAATAAGAATTGTTATCATAACCTAAGAATTCAATCTTTACATCTTTGATTGTGAGGTCTGCCATTTGAGGTTTCCAGAGAAATTTACCTTCATAAGAAAATCTAGAGTATTCCTGTCCCTCTTCTTCTCTGATATATGCATATACCCGTATCTCATTTGATGCATTAGGGATTAAACTTCCCTCATCTATCTTCTTAAGGACTTCTTCTTTGGAAGTTTTATATACTAGTTTTACACTTTGTCCGGGCATAATGGAAGGATTTCCTATAGGGCTTTCTAATATCAGATTGGGGACCCAGGATTTATTAGGACTACCTAAAATAACTACTTCCACTCTATATTTATCGAGAGTCATAATCTTTTCGCTGTTATTTTTTAGTTGTATGGTAAATCTTATAGAAATCTCATTGGATACAGTGACCTCTTCAATAATGACCTTATATGGTAATTGAATAGGAAGATTTGGTAGCTTAGGTCCTATTTGAATCTGGGCAGAGGCTAATTTTAGACTGATAAACAAAATAAACAGAATAGAAAGAGACATTACCTTTTTAATCATACAAATAACCTCCAAATCTTAAAAATTTATAATCCTAAAAAGGAAACTACTCCTCCCTCATGTTCGATAAAATCCTTATAAAAAATTATACAGTAAATATCTTCATATCTCAAGGTTACTGCAAAATTAATCTTAGAAAGAAACAAATTAATGCAATTCTAAATAATAGGGTGTGTTTTAAACTTTTATGTTATAATTAGAGTAGATTTTAGTTTATCCTGAGGTTTTATGTATGTCTAGTGTGAGATTAGAGAATGTCAGCAAGGTCTTTAGGTCGGATGTAGGCCCTTTTAGAGGAAAAAGGCTTATAAAACTAGAAAGCGGAGGACTTTTATCTACCGATGCTCCTGTGACCGCTCTAGATGAAGTCAGTATTGAGATTCAGCAGGGAGAGGTGCTGTCTGTCTTAGGACCTTCAGGCTGTGGTAAGAGCACCCTTTTAAGGGTTATTGCTGGCTTAGTAGAACCAGATTCTGGGCATGTGTATTTTGACGATAGATGTGTTGATGGTATGTCACCTAGACATAGAAGGGTTGGTTTTGTTTTTCAAAATTATGCCCTTTACCCTCATATGACCTCAAAAGGGAATATCATCTTTAATCTTTTACTGCGGAGGTTTCCAGATAAAGAGATCGAAGAGAGAGTAAGGTATACCTCGAATGTTTTAGGTGTTGGTTTTGAGGCTTTACTCTCTAGAAAGCCAGGGACATTATCTAGTGGACAAAAGCAGAGGGTTGCCTTAGGAAGATGTATTATAAGGAACCCTTCTGTATTCCTTTTGGATGAACCGTTATCTGACCTTGATGCAAAGCTTAGAGAGACTACAAGGATAGAATTGAAGAGATTACTAAGACATTTTGGTATAACCACTGTTTATGTTACACATGACCAAAAAGAGGCAATATCTTTGGGACACAGATTGGCTATAATGAGAAAGGGAAAGATTATACAGCAAGGCACATTTGAGGAGATATATAATAACCCTTATAATGTGTTTGTAGCTGGTTTTTTAGGCTCTCCACCTCTAAGCCTTATAAAGGGAGAGGTTATTGATAACGTATTTTATGGAGGAGGTATAAGATTTCCTACAGAAGGTCTTTTGGGGGAGGTTATAGGAGGTCTAAAGGCTGAGGATATAATAGAAGGGGGTGATTTCAGAGGGATAGTAGAGGTTAGTGAGCCAAATCCTTCAGAGAAATCGCAGGTGGTTACTGTTAGGATCAAAGATAATGTCCGCATTAAACTGAGACGAAGTTTAGATTACATATTAGAAGCAGGCGAGATAGTCAGTTTCTCTGTAAAAAGGATGTACTTCTTTGATCCTATCACCGAACTATTGGTAAAGGTTATAGAGAATAAGGAGGTGCTGACAAATGAGTATAGTGCGTAGGCAGATAAGGGAGACAACAGAACATCTTGATGACCCTTATATAGATGGTGTTGAATACCATGACCCAAATGTATGCCCTTCTTGTGGGGTTGTTTATAATAAGAAGCAGTGGCAGTTTATAGATATAAAGCAGATAAAGCTTGACAAGAATGACTATATTGGTAATGCCAAATGTCCTGCATGTAGAAAGATAGAAGATCACTATCCAATGGGTTTAGTCGAACTTTCGGGTAGATTTATAGATGGTCATAAAGAAGACATATTAAACCTTATAAAGAACGAAGAAGCGAGAGAAAAAGAGAAGAATCCCTTAGGAAGGATTATGAGTATAGAGGATAAAGATGGTAAAATATACATAGAGACAACTAACGAGGCTCTTGCATTAAGAATAGGTAGAGCTATATTTAAGGCATTTAAGGGTGAGATTGAGTATAAATTTAGCGAAACACAGAAGTTGGTTCGTGTTCTTTGGAGGAGGGACTAAATTTTATGGCCAATTGGAAACCCATCAATTTTTCCGATGATTTCTGGAGGATAGATAGAGAAGTCCAACAATTTATGGAATGTATCTTTGGTTCTTATTCTTGGAAACCTTCTGTCGATGTATATGAAACAGACAAGGAGATTGTTGTTCTGGTAGAGATAGCAGGAGTTAATAAAGAGGACATAGAAGTCTTTATACAAGGGAATATAGTTACTGTAAGAGGGAATAGGAAAGAACCCGATATAAACAGAAAAGAGGCTTATTATCAGATGGAGATAAATTATGGAACTTTTGAGAGGGTAATACCTCTGCCAACAGTTGTTAGAGAGGAGGAAGCTAAGGCTTCCTTTCAAAATGGAATACTGAAGATTGTCTTTCCCAAGACAACACGAATCACCAATATACCAATAGAGGAGGAGGGAAATGTATGAGTGATGAAGTCAAGATACCTGAAATCCTTCCTATTCTTCCGCTGAGAGAGACGGTTATCTTCCCCGCTATGGTTGCCCCTATAGTGGTCGGAAGAGAAAAGTCCATAAAGCTTATAGATGATGTGGCTGTAGGGAGTAAGATATTTGGGGTGGTCACCCAAAAAGACCCTCAGATAGATGAGCCCAATCCTGACCAGGTTTATCATATTGGGACAGCCTGCACTATTATACGAATGTTAAAGTTTCCAGATGGGACAACAAGACTTCTCGTCCAGGGGATATCAAGGATAAGGATAAACCAGTTTACTGAGACTGAACCTTACTTTAAGGCGAATATAGAACCTATACAAGAGGTTTATGAACTGACTATAGAGATACAGGGACTTATGAGAAATGCCTTAGACCTTTTCCAGAAGGTTGTCTCTATGGCTCCATATCTCTCCGAAGAGGCATATATAACCGCTATGAACATAAATGAGCCTAATAGATTAGCAGATTTTATAGCAGCAAATCTAAATATCTCTACCGCTCAGAAGCAGGAAGTCTTAGAGACTATTGACGTAAAAGAGAGACTACAGAAGGTTACATACTTCTTGAATTCCGAGATACAGATACTAGAGGTGGGAAGACAGATACAGAGTGAGATAAAGACAGAGATGGATAAACGTCAGAGAGAGTATATCCTTAGAGAACAACTAAAGGCGATACAGAAGGAACTAGGCGAGCTAGACCAACAGACAAAAGAGATAAATGAGTTACGTGAGAAAATAGAGAATGCAGGGATGCCCGAAGAGGTAAGGAAGGAAGCAGAGAGGGAGTTAGATAGGCTTTCCCAGATGATGCCTGGAGCAGCAGAATATACAGTAAGTAGAACATATCTAGACTGGCTAATAAATCTCCCTTGGTCTAAATCCACTGAAGATAATCTGGATATAGAAAGGGCAAGACAGATCCTTGATGAAGACCATTATGACCTAGAGAAGGTTAAGAACCGTATACTTGAATTTTTATCGGTGAGAAAGCTCAAATCGGATACCCATGGACCTATCCTCTGTTTTGTTGGTCCCCCTGGAGTAGGAAAGACCTCCCTTGGAATGTCTATAGCTAGGGCTATGGGTAGAGAGTTTGTAAGAGTCTCTCTAGGTGGAGTTAGAGATGAAGCTGAGATAAGAGGGCATAGAAGGACCTATGTTGGAGCACTTCCTGGGCGAATAATTCAAGGGATAAGAAAAGCGGGAACAAATAATCCAGTCTTTATGCTTGATGAGATAGATAAACTTGGTTTAGATTTTAGAGGAGACCCTGCTGCAGCACTATTAGAGGTCTTAGACCCACAGCAGAATAGCAAGTTTGTTGACCACTATCTTGATGTCCCCTTTGACCTTTCTAAGGTATTCTTTATAACTACCGCTAATATGCTAGATACAATTCCACCTGCTCTCTTAGACAGGATGGAGGTTATTACCATTCCAGGATATACAGAGTATGAGAAGTTGGAGATTGCTAAAAAGTACCTTATCCCTAGGCAGATATCAGAAAATGGATTAAAGCCAGAGATAATTAACTTTGAAGAATCCGCCATAAAAAAGATAATAAGAGAGTATACAAGAGAGGCTGGGGTTAGAAATTTAGAGAGAGAAATTGGCTCTGTCTTGAGAAAGATAGCTCAGAAAGTTGCACAGGGAGAAACAGGACCATTTACAATTACAGAAGCGGATGTAGAGAAATACCTAGGTATACCGAGATACAGGTTTGGACTCGCAGGGGAAAAGGATGAGATTGGAGTAGCCACTGGTCTTGCTTGGACAGAATCTGGTGGGGATATATTGTTCATTGAAGTAGCTCTAGTTCCTGGTAAAGGAAATCTTATACTTACAGGTAAACTTGGTGAGGTTATGCAGGAATCTGCTAGAGCTGCGCTTACCTATGTGAGGTCAAAGTCAGAAGAATGGGGTATAGAGAGTAACTTCTTTGATAAGTGGGATATACATATCCATGTTCCTGCTGGTGCTATACCTAAGGATGGTCCTTCCGCTGGAGTTACTATGGCTACCGCTCTAGCATCTGCAATAAGAAGAATTCCAGTGAGAAAAGACTTAGGTATGACAGGTGAAATAACGATAAGGGGGAAAATTCTACCAGTAGGGGGGATAAGGGAGAAGGTCTTAGCAGCTCACAGAGCGGGATTGAAGACTGTTATGCTCCCTAAAGAGAATGAGAGAGATTTGGAGGAGGTTCCTCAGATAGTAAAGGATGATATAGAATTTATCTTTATAGAACATGCAGATGAGGCTATTAATCAGGCACTTCTTATACCAGAATTGGTAAAATAATTTAGGAGGTTTTTTAATGGATAGATTTAGCAAAGAAGCTCTAACATCTGAAGAACTAAAAAGACTTGAAAGATTGGGGGTACTGTGTAGAGGAGATATCCTTAAGATGACCACATTAGCAAAACAGGGTCATCCGGGTGGTTCTATGTCTTCTATTGATATATACATAACTCTCTATTCTTTTGCTAATGTTGATCCAAAGGACCCATATAATCCAAATAGAGATAGGATTGTTATAAGTCATGGTCATACATCTCCTGGAGTATATTCCGTTTTAGGGAGGTTTGGTTTTGTAGACCTCGATAAGGCTATAGCTCATTTTAGGCAGGCAGGTAGCATATTTGAGGGTCATATAGAAAGAACAATCCCTGGCGTAGAATGGACTACTGGGAACTTAGGCCAGGGTCTCTCTGCTGGCTGTGGTTTTGCTATTGCTGGAAAGGTTAGAGGTTTAGACTTTCACACCTTTGTAGTTATGGGTGATGGAGAACAGCAGAAAGGACAGCTATCAGAAGCAAGACGTTTTGCAGTGAAATATAGCCTTCCTATAACAGCAATTATAGATAATAATGGATTACAGATAAGTGGCACTAACAAATCTGTTATGCCTCAGGATATAAGAGCTAACTATATCTCCGATGGATGGGAGGTTCTTGAGATAGACGGACATAACTATCAGGAGATCTACCAGGCTATAAGGTATAGCTTGAGAAAGAAAAAACCTGTAGCTATCATTGCCCGCACTGTGATGGGAAAGGGTGTCTCTTTTATGGAGAATAAAGAAGTCTATCATGGTAAGGCTCTTACAATGGATGAGTATAAGAAGGCTATGGCAGAACTTGGCCTTGACGATGACTTAGATGAGTATAAGAGGATGAGAGATGCCTTTGAGCCAGAGCTACATAAATTCCCTCCTAACGAACCTATAAATATAGACACTGGTTCTCCCTTTACCTATAAGCCTGGAGATAAAGTAGATAATAGGAGTGCCTTTGGAAATGCTTTAAAAGACCTAGGTGAGAGGAATAACGATGGAAAACATACCCCAATTGTAGTTTTTGACTGTGACCTTGCTAGCTCTGTAAAGACTGACGGCTTTAGTAAGGTTTGCCCTAACTATTTCTTCCAAGTTGGCATACAGGAACATAACGCCGCTACTAATGCAGGGGCGGTTTCTACTCAAGGAGTTATAAGCTTTTTTGCCGATTTTGGAGTTTTTGGTGTCGATGAGACGTATAACCAACATAGGCTTAACAGCATAAACAATACTAACTTAAAACTTGTTACTACGCACTGTGGTTTAGATGTTGGTTCGGATGGAAAGACGCATCAGTGTATAGATTATGTAGGGGTTATGAGAAACCTATTTGATTTTAGAGTGATAGTCCCAGCAGACCCTAATCAGACAGATATAGTTACAAGATATGTAGCTAAGACAGAAGGTAACTTCTTAGTCGCAATGGGAAGGTCAGTAATACCAATAATAACAGATGAATCTGGGGAGCCTTTCTATGATGCCAATTATAAGTTTGAATATGGAAAAGCTGACCTATTAAGGGATGGTAGTGATGGGGCTATTATCACAATGGGAACGATGGTGCATAGGGCTATCAAGGCATGGGAGATCCTAAAGTCTAAAGGCATCTCTGTAAAGGTAATAAATGTGTCCTGCCCACTGGCTTTAGATAGAGAGATGCTTAGAGAGGCGTGTAATACTGGCTTAATTGTTACATATGAAGACCACAACGTAAATACAGGGTTAGGCTCTATTGTAGCATCTGCTATAGGAGAAGAAGGTCTAAGGGTCAAACTTATAAAGCTTGGTGTAACCTGTTATGGAGCTTCAGGAGAGTCAGAAGAATTATTTAAGATGTATGGATTAGATGCAGAAAGCCTAGCTAAGGTAATAGAGGAAGCCAAGAGATAGATATTTTAAAGGTGGCGTAAGTTAATACGCCACCTATTCCTCTATCTTTTGTATCAGTTCCTTGACCCTTTGCTTTAATCTTTCTCTTCCTTCGATAACTATACCTAATACCTCTATAGATTCAGTGCCAGCGAGTTTTTTGTAGGTTTCTCTAACTAAAGAGGTCAACTCTTGTTCTATACAAATCTTAGATACTCCAAAAGGCCCTAACCTTTTTAGCTCTTCTATAGACATATCAGGACTCTTACGAAGAGAAAGGGGAATCTTTACCAATTTCCTTATACTATCAAGTCTTTCGGTATCATTAGAAGATTTTATAGCTATCTCTAAAACATCTATCCCTGTATCAGCTATAAACGAACTAGCTAAGTCTGGAACTGTTAAATAAGTGTTATCTACCCTAGCAACTATCTTTCCCTCTACAGAGATACCCGCAGCCCTTGCAAACTCTACAACGGTAGATGTCAATTTGACATTCTCTTCATAGGATAGATTCGACCCATCAATCATTATTGATGTAAAACCGATACTTATAGCCCTCCATGCATCTCTTAGGTCTACTGTCTTATCTAGATGAAGGGCTATAGGGGTATTACAGTAGTCTGCAAGAGACCTATAGACACCCACTATACTTCTTCCCCTTAATAGGTTTAGAACATCTGGAGTACAGGCAACAATAACAGGCATATCCAACTCATATCCAGCTTCGATAATTCCTACTATATCCTCTAATGTATATATATTGAACTGTAATACCATTCTATGTTCTATATATGCCTTAGGAAGAATATCTTTGAGCGTTACTTCCATCTCTTGTCTCTTTTAATAGGCTCAGTATAGCCATTCTGATAAATACACCATTTGTTACCTGTCTTTCTACTAAAGATATCTCAGAGTATAGTATGTCCTCTGTCATCTCTATTCCGACATTTACAGGTCCTGGGTGCAGAACTATTAGATCTGGTTTGCCTCTATTGACTCTTTCTCTATTAATCTGATATTTCCTTATGTATTCCTCCACCGATATATGCATCTTTTCCATTCTCTCTCTTTGGATTCTTAATCCCATAAGTATATCTGTATCTTCTATAACATCGTCAAGTGAATAGTTTGTTTCAACTCCAAGCTTTTCAAAATCCCTAGGGAGAAACTCTGGAGGACCTACCAATGTTATATCTGCCCCCAGTTTCTTTAGAAGCCATATGTTAGACCTAGCCACCCTACTGTGCAATATATCCCCGACAATGACAACCTTTTTCCCTTCTATGCTTCCTCTGGCCTCTATCATAGTCATTGCATCTAAAAGCGCTTGAGTCGGATGTCCTCTTGTTCCATCCCCTGCATTTATTATCGATGCAGAGACCCTCTCCGCTATCTGATAGGGAAATCCCGATTCCCTGTGTCTTATAACAAAGTAATTTACTCCCATAGCCTGAAGGGTCCTTACTGTATTTAAAGCAGATTCCCCTTTTACCAAACTACTTCCAGTAGTATCCATAGATACTACTATAGCTCCAAGCTTCTTTCCTGCTATCTCAAAAGAATTCTTAGTCCTGGTGCTGGGTTCAAAGAATAGTAAAGAAATGATTTCATTATTAAGGGGAAGACTCTTTATCTTATTTGCTTTGAACTTAAAAGCGGTATCTATTATTAACAGGATTTCTTCCTTTGTAAGTAAGTCTGTATCTAGCAGGTCCTTACTTCTTAATCTTTCCATAATGGATCACCTCACCTTTCTGGGGCGATCCGGCAAAACCTTTTCGGACTCACCGGACCGATTAAAAGGTCAAGGGTATGATATCAGAAAATAGAATAAAAGTCAAATAGAGCATTATCTAATATGGAACTTCCGGAAAGGATAAAGATTGTAATAAACCCTTAAAAATTTATAGAGCCCCGAGGGGGCTCTATAGGGAGGTGGGTTATGAGAGGTTACCTGGTGTTGGTGTCTTTCGACACTTACAGTATAGAATTACATTGTTAAGAAAATATTAAGAACTTTTTAACCTTTTGTTAAGGTTTTGGTGTAGATAAAACTTCTGATTTCTCTTGACTTGAAGATGTTTTAAAGTTAAAATTCACAGCAATATAAGCCTTGGAGGTTAGCAATGATTGGGAAAGCTTGGAAGTTTGGAGATAATATAGATACAGATGTTATTATTCCAGCTAGATATTTGGTAACGCAGGATATGTTAGAATTGGGTAAACATTGCATGGAGGGGATATCCCCTGACTTTTCTTCTAAGGTCTCCAAAGGGGATATCATAGTAGCCGGAAGAAATTTTGGGTGTGGAAGTTCAAGAGAGCATGCCCCTCTTGCTATCTTGGGGGCAGGAATAAGTGCGGTAATAGCGGTAAGTTTTGCTAGGATATTCTTTAGAAATAGTATCAATGTAGGTTTACCAGTTCTCATATGTAAAGATGCAGCTTTAGAGTGTGATGAGGGAGATATATTAGAGATAGATTTGGAGTCTGGAAGGATATATAACAAGACTAAAGATAAAGAGTACAAGTCAGAATCTTATCCACCTCAACTTATGGAGATTATCAAAAGCGGTGGACTTACAAATTATACTAGAAGGAGATTAGGTATCGATGTTTAAGATAGCAGTTTTTCCAGGAGATGGGATTGGACCAGAGGTAGTTAATGAAGGGGTCAAATTGCTTAAGGCGTTGGATAGAGAGTTAAATCTTGGTCTTACCTTTGAAGAGGCTCTCATTGGAGGCATAGCGGTTGATAAGTATGGGGTTCCACTTCCTAAAGAGACATTAGATATCGCCTTAAGCTCAGATGCGGTTCTTCTTGGTGCTGTTGGTGGACCTAAGTGGGACAATATAGAGGTATCTAAGAGACCAGAACAGGCACTTTTGGCATTAAGGAAAAATCTTGGGGTCTTTGCAAATATAAGACCTGTAAAGTCTATAAAATCTCTTCTTTCTGCTTCTCCTATAAAGCCAGAGATTGTAGACGGGGTAGACCTTATAATCCTTAGAGAACTTACAGGTGGTATATATTTTGGAGAGCCTAAATATAGAGATAAGGAGAAGGCTATCGATACACTGGTATATCATAGATATGAGATAGAGCGTATAGCTGATGTAGCCTTTAAACTTTCACTTTCTAGAAGAAGAAAGATTACCTCTGTTGATAAGGCAAATATCTTAGAGAGTTCTAGACTCTGGAGGGAAGTTATAAACGAAAAGGCTAAAGAGTATCCTCAGGTTACAGTAGAACATTTATATGTGGATAACTGTGCCATGCAGTTGATAAGGAGACCTAAGGATTTTGATGTTGTCCTTACAGAGAATATGTTTGGAGATATACTAAGCGATGAGGCAGGAGCTATCCTTGGTTCTCTGGGTATGTTACCTTCTGCTAGTATTGGAGAAAAGTATGCCCTTTATGAACCTATCCACGGTTCCGCTCCAGACATAGCAGGTAAAGGGATTGCTAATCCTCTTGCTACTATACTTACTGTTGCACTACTTCTAAGATACTCTTTAAAGAGGGAAGATTTGGCTAGCACTGTTGAAAGCGCGGTGGAAGAGATACTTAAAGAAGGGTATCATACTCCCGATTTAAATATAGATGGAGAACTTGTTAATACAGTAAGAATGGGAGACCTTGTTGTAGAGAGAGTCTTAAAGAAATTAGAGGGTGATAAAAGATGATATATGTTTACGATACTACGCTTAGAGATGGAGCTCAGCGTGAAGGAATCTCCTTTAGCGTTGAGGATAAGTTAAAGATTACACGTAAGCTTGATGAGCTTGGGATTCACTATATAGAAGGTGGGTGGCCAGGTTCAAATCCAAAGGATGCTGCATATTTTAAAGAGGTTAAAGGACTTAATTTAAAAAATGCTAAGATTGTCGCCTTTGGAAGCACTAGAAGGGTAGATAAGACGGTTTCAGAGGATGCAAATATAAGGGCTCTATTAGAGGCAGATACCCCTAGTATTGCTGTCTTTGGTAAGAGTTGGAGTCTTCATGTAAAAGAAGTCCTCCGTACGACTTTGGAAGAGAATCTAAAACTTATTGCGGATTCTGTAGGCTACTTGAAATCTAAAGGAAAAGAGGTAATCTTTGATGCTGAGCACTTCTTTGATGGTTTCAAGGATAATCCTCAGTATGCTATAGCGACCTTAAAGGTTGCAGAGGAACAGGGTGCAGATTGGATTGTTCTCTGTGATACAAATGGGGGAAGTATTCCAAGTTTTATTGCGGAAGCCATAGACGAGGTAAAAAAGTATGTAAAGGCGCCTTTAGGAATACATGCACATAACGATAGCGATTTGGCGGTTGCAAATACTATAATAGCGGTTGAAAAAGGAGTTAGGCAGATACAGGGGACAATAAATGGATATGGGGAGAGGTGTGGTAATGCCAATCTATGTTCCTGTATTCCTATTATTCAGCTTAAGTTAAATATAAAATGTCTTCCCGAAGAGTCTCTAAAGAAGTTATTTGAGATCTCTCATTATGTAGATGATATAGCTAACAATCCTCCTGTAAACTGGCAACCATTTGTAGGGGTATATGCTTTTGCACATAAGGGAGGAGTTCATGTAAATGCAATACTAAAGAATCCTAGGACCTATGAACATATAAATCCTGAGTTAGTGGGTAATAGACGAAGGATTCTTGTCTCTGAGCTTGCTGGAAGGTCTAATATACTCTACAAAATACAAGAGTTAGGTCTGGAGATAGACTTAAATGACCTAAATGTTAGCAATCTCCTAGAGAAGATAAAGCAGTTAGAATATCAGGGATATGAATTCGAAAGTGCAGAAGCTAGTTTTGAACTCTTAGTAAAAGAGATGTTGGGCATATATAAACCTCCATTTGAGGTTCAAGGATTTAGAGTATTTATAGACAAGATAGATGATAAGATTATATGTGAAGGGACCGTTAAGATAAATGTTAATGGTGTTCTTGAGCATACCGCTAGTGAAGGGGATGGTCCAGTAGACGCATTAGATAAGGCTTTAAGGAAGGCATTGATAAAATTTTTCCCTCAACTTTCTGAGATAAAACTTACTGACTATAAAGTAAGGGTCTTAGAAGGGTCTCAAGGGACATCTGCTACAGTAAGGGTCTTGATCGAATCTACAAATGGTAGGACTACGTGGAGTACAGTAGGGGTATCCTCTAATATCTTAGAGGCTAGTTATCAGGCTCTTGTTGACAGTCTGACCTATGGTTTGAGTCTTGCCAATGATTGAGAAATATAGAGAGATTATAGATAAGATAGATAAAGAGATATTAAGACTTCTCAATGAGAGGGCTAAGATAGTCATCGAGGTAGGTAAGGAGAAGATTAAGAATAATAAATCATTTTTTGACATCCCTAGAGAGGAGGCTCACATTAGGGACCTTTTGTCCTCTAATACTGGTCCCCTTCTAGATGAAAGTGTTAAAAACATATTTAGGGAAATTATCTCTTCCTGTCGTCTTCTAGAAGGAACCTTAAAGGTTGCCTTTTTAGGTCCTGAGGGGACATTTACACATTTAGCAGCACTAAAGAGATTTGGTAGAGACACTATATATATCCCTGCTCGAAGTATACCTGAGGTTTTCTCCCTTGTAGAAAAGGGTGAAGTCATATTGGGGGTTGTCCCTATAGAGAACTCTACCGAAGGAGTAGTAAATTACACACTTGATATGTTTATGACGTCTCCATTAAATATCATTGGAGAAATAATCATTCCTATATCTCACAATCTTATAGCTAGAGATGACGTAAGAGAGATAAAAAGGATTTACTCTCATCCTCAGGCTTTCGGACAGTGTAAAGAGTATCTAGAGAAGAATTTCCCCGATATAGACCTAGTAGAGACAAATAGCACTGCAAAAGCGGTAGAAATGGCGAGCAAAGATATCGAAAGTGCAGCTATTGGTTCAGAAGTAGCAGCAGAAAGATTTGGTCTTAAAGTCATTGCTTCTAGGATTGAAGATGACCCAAACAATCGTACTAGGTTCTTGGTGATTGGTAAGAATAATGAAAATAGGGCTAGTGGTAAAGATAAGACAATGGTTATGTTTTCTACCGCCCATAAACCAGGTGCCTTGTTCAATGCCCTTAGATGCTTTGCCGAAAACAGCGTAAACCTTACTATGATACAGTCTCGCCCTTCTAGGGAGGTCCTCTGGGAGTTTGTCTTCTTTGTAGAGTTTCAAGGACATAGAGAAGAGGAACATGTAAAGAAAGCCTTATCTGCTTTAAGAGAGGTTGTTTGGTCATATAGGATAATAGGTTCATATCCAGAAGATGAATCTGTATGAGAAGAATAAAGATAACTTGGGCTAAGCCGGGGGATATACTAGGATATCCCATACTTAGAAAAGATGGTGCTATACTGTTAAACGTTGGAGTAAAACTGACTGAGGCTTATATACAGCAACTGAAAGAACTAGGGATTACACATATATACATACAGGATGAGATATCGCAAGATATAGTAGTTCCAGACCCTATAAGTATAGAGACAAAGATGGAGGCACTTAGGGTCATAGCAGATAATTTTCATAGAAGTTGTAGAGGACTTAAGTTAGATATAGAGTCGGTAAGAAAGGTCGTAGATAGCATAGTTGATGAGATATTAAGTAGTGAACAGGTTTTACTGAATCTCCATGATATTAGAAGTTTTGATAACTATGTATTCTCTCACTCTTTAAGTGTAACCGTAATATCTATCGTTGTTGGGAGAAGGCTTGGATATGACGATAGATTTTTAAGGGATCTAGGTATGGGCTGTATGCTACATGATATAGGCAAGTTGGATGTTCCAAAAGAGATACTGGATAAACCTGATAAACTTACCCCAGAGGAGTATGAGATAGTGAAGTTCCATACACATTATGGCTACAGAAGGCTAATAGACCAGAATGGTGATCTTCCAGCTACATCTGCTCATGTAGCCTGGGAGCATCATGAGAGGTATGATGGAAGTGGATATCCTAGAGGATTAAAAGGCGAAAGGATACATATATTTGCTAGAATAGCAAGTGTCTCAGATGTTTATGATGCAATGACTACTGATAGGGTTTACCGAAAGGCTTATTCTCCAAGTGACACAATGGAGTTTATTATGGGCGGGTCAGGAATCCTGTTTGACTATAATGTTGTTAGCGCCTTTGTTAAGAGTATAGCTCCGTATCCAGCTGGAGATGTAGTGTTACTTAGTACAGGTGAGACCGCAATAGTGATAGATGTCAATAATGACTTTCCCTTAAGACCTGTGGTAAGAGTTTTAAAGGACGATGGGTGGGAAGATATTGACCTTATGAAGAAGACCAACATATCTATCCTTAGGTCCCTCGAAGAATAAGTTTATGTGGATAGCAATTCTAGCCATCTTTTCATCCATAATACTTTTCTTCGTATGGATCCTTTGGACAGAAGCCTTTGGTGCAGGGTGGAGCCCTACTCCGATGGAATCAGTAAAGGCAATGTTAAGATTGGCAGATGTTAACCCTAATGATATTCTATATGACCTAGGAGCAGGCGATGGAAGAATAGTAACTACCGCAGTGAAAGACTTTGGTGCCAGGGCGATAGGCTATGAGATAGACCCGATAAGGTTTCTAATAAGTTGGCTTAGGATTATATTTTCAGGTGCTTTAGGTAGGGCAGTAGTGAGATATAAAAACTTCTATAAAGCTGATCTAAAAGAGGCTACTGTAGTTACCCTATTTCTTAGGCAACATACAAATGAAAGACTCAGAGAAAAGCTAGAGAGAGAACTAGCCCCTGGAAGTAGGGTAGTCACATACTACTGGACGTTCGATAAATGGAGACCTATTAAAGTAGATCGTAGATTGGAAGTGTATCTGTATGTAATAGGTATCTCAAATTATCAGTCCTCCTCTAGCTCTTTCCCTCCAAGGTAGATTCTTTTTACTAACTCTATATTTTCAATCCTTTTTATCTCTTCTAGTATCTCATCGTTTACAGGACTATCTACAGAAAGAATCATTACCGCATCCCTTTCACTTCTTCCTACCTGCATAAAGCCTATGTTTATATTGTTTGCACCTAATATTGTTCCAATTTTTCCTATAATCCCCGGGACGTCTATATGCTCGGTAAAAAGCATATAGTTACTAAACGCCACGTTTAAATAGTAGTTATTATATTTTATAAGCCTAGCCTCTTTATTTTCTAAGAGAGTCCCAGAGACCCTTACCTTTTCGTTAAGCTCTACGGTTATAAGATTCTCAAATCCTTCTGTGTCAGAGATTCTTCTCTCCGATACAGATATACCCCTCTGTTTGGCTATTAGAAATGCATTTACTATGTTTACTGGGAGAGTTAGCCCTTGCTGTAGAACGCCAGCTATAGCACTCGCAGTAATAGGATTACAATCATAATCTGTTATCTTTCCACTATATACTATATCTATTTTGTTTACAGGCACGTTCATCAGTTGAACTGCAAATCTACCTAATAGGTCTCCTAATCTCATAAATGGATATATCTCTGGATTTCTTATAGTGCCTATATTTACTCCATTTTTTACTGGTTCTCCTCTAAATAGCCTTAATATATCCTCTACCACTATCTGGGCCACTCTCTCCTGGGCTTCTATGGTGGAGGCTCCTAGATGGGGTGTCACAATTATTTTATTGTTCTTTAATATTGGTGAATCGCTAGGTGGTGGTTCCTTTTCAAAGACGTCTATAGCTGCCCCTGCCACTATCCCTTCTTCTATAGCCCATATTAAGTCTTGCTCGTTTATGATACCACCTCTAGCACAGTTTATAATCCTTACTCCGCGTTTCATCTTTGAAAAGGCTGACCTATCTATGAGATCCTTTGTGTCAGATGTTAATGGGGTATGAATAGTAATAAAGTCACTACTGGCATATAACTCATCTAGAGATACAGGTTTTATCCCCATTTCAATGATTCTCTCTTTAGTTATATAAGGGTCATAGCCTATTACTTCCATACCGAAGCTCAAAGCCCTTTGACTTACCGCTAAACCTATCCTTCCAAGTCCAATAACTCCTAGAGTCTTTCCGTAAAGCTCTACTCCTACAAACTCCTTTCTCTTCCATTCTCCCCTTTTGAGTGAGGCATTAGCATCGGGTATATTCCTTGCTAATGCCAACATCAAGGCAAGTGTATGTTCACAGGCAGATATGGTATTTCCTTCAGGGGCATTTACGACAATGATGCCTCTTTCAGTAGCGGAATCCACATCTATGTTATCTACACCTACCCCTGCCCTCCCTATAATCTTTAGGTTCTTTCCTGCAAGGATAATATCCCTATCTACTTTGGTCTCACTCCTAACTATCAGTGCATCGTATCTTGGTATTATCTCTAGAAGCTCTTCCTTACTGAGCCCAGTTTTTACATCTACTTCGCAGTGTTTAGATAAAGTTTCTATACCGCTTTTGCTTATGGGGTCAGCTATTAGTACCTTCATTAAAGACCTCCAGAGCTCTCTTTACACCCAATGTTGGGTCTACATTATAGCCCATCTCTTTTAATGTCTCTCCAATTATAGATAGAGTGACTATAATGTCTGTATCTAAAATATATCCTATATGTCCTATCCTAAAGATCTTTCCTTTAAGTGCACCCTGTCCTCCTGCCAATGTTACCCCTCTTTCTTTTACCTTTCTCCTTAACTCATCTGCAAGAATCCCTTCTGGAGGATATACACCTGTGACCGCATTGGATGCAAATTCTTCCTTAGCTAAGAGCTTTAATCCTAGAGCCTTAACTCCTTCTCTAACTGCCTTTCCTAAGAGTTTATGCCTCTTCCAAGAATTCTCTAGCCCTTCCGAGAGAAGTATATCAAGTGCGGAATCTATTGCAAATACCTGAGAAACAGCAGGAGTAAATGGTGTCTCTCCATTTACTGCCATCCTCTTTGCCTCTCCTAGGTCAAAATAGAACCTCGGCATCTTACTAGACTTATAGAGCTCCCAGGCTCTTTCACTGACAGCTACAAATGCCAATCCTGGAGGTGTCATTAAAGCCTTTTGTGAGGCTGTTACCACTACATCTAATTGCCATTCATCCATTCTTAACTCTATAGCTCCAAGAGAACTTACCGCATCTACAGCCACTATAGCACCGTATCTATGGGCAATCTCTCCAACCTTAGAAAGGTCGTTGGTTATAGCAGTGGATGTCTCATTATGCGTTATATATACAGCCTTTACTCCGGGATTCTTCTTTAAAGTATCCTCTAATACATCAATAGTTACCCCTTCCCCTAATGGTATGTCTATCCTTATAACATCTGCTCCGTATACTTGTCCCATCTTGGCCCATCTATCTCCAAAAGCCCCTGTCACACAGAATATAGCCTTATCTCCAGGTGATAGGAAGTTTACTACCGCAGATTCCATCCCTCCAGAACCAGATGCTGTCAAGAGTATCACATCACTCTCTGTAAGGTATACCTTTTTCATCTTCTCCGTGACGTTCTTAAGGACCTGAGCAAATTCCTTTCCCCTATGGTTTATCATAGGCATAGCCATCTTCCTCAATACACTATCAGGAACCGGTGTTGGTCCAGGAATCATAAGAAATTCTTTTATCAAACCGCATCACTCCTTACTAGAAATTTTTAATAGATGATAGAGAAAGATTAAAGAATAGTCAAGAAGTATTAGAACAATAAGAAAGGGGACGAGTAAAATCCGTCCCCTATAGAAATCTTTAAACTACAGGAAGCTCTTTTAGAGCCTCTTGTATCTTTTCTTCTGGATACTCGTAATCCACTAGTTTACCAGCCAGGTATGCCTCATACGCGGATAGGTCAAAATGACCATGTCCGCTAAAGTTGAATAGTATACATTTTTCCTCTCCAGTCTCTCTACACCTTATCGCTTCGTCTACAACCGCCTTTATAGCATGGGCTGTCTCTGGTGCAGGTATGATCCCTTCAGTCTTTGCAAAGAGGACAGCAGATTCAAATACTGGGTTCTGATTATAACTTACCGCTTCCACGATGCCTTTCTTGGCTAATAACGAAACTATTGGTGCCATACCATGGTAACGTAACCCACCTGCATGGAGTCTTGGAGGAATAAATTTGTGTCCCAAGGTATGCATCATAAGTAGAGGTGTAAGCCCAGCTACATCTCCGTAGTCGTATCTATACAATCCCTTTGTAATACTTGGACATGCTGAAGGCTCCACTGCAATAAACCTTATATCTTCTCCCTGTAGTCTTCTTCTTACAAAGGGCATACTTATTCCACCGAAATTGCTCCCCCCACCTACACATCCAATGACTATATCCGGTTTCTTCTCTCCAGCTATCTGTAACTGTTTTTCCGCTTCTAGTCCTATAATTGTTTGGTGAAGTATCACATGATTTAATACACTACCTAAAGAATAGTTAGTATCATCGTGGGTAGCTGCGTCCTCTACCGCTTCAGAGATAGCTACCCCTAGACTTCCTGGAGAGTCTGGGTCTTCCTGTAATACCGCTCTTCCAGAGTTTGTTAGGTTTGTCGGTGAAGGATAAACAGTAGCTCCCCAAGTCTGCATCATTACCTTCCTATAGGGTTTTTGCTCATAACTTACCCTCACCATATACACGGTACATTCTAGACCGAATAGATTACAAGCAAATGCTAGGGCACTTCCCCATTGTCCGGCACCTGTCTCAGTTGTAAGTCGCTTTATCCCCTCTTTTTTATTAAAATACGCCTGTGCAACTGCAGTATTCGGTTTGTGGCTTCCCGGTGGACTGACACTCTCATTCTTATAGTAGATCCTAGCTGGAGTTTTTAAGGCTTTCTCTAACTCATAAGCCCTATGAAGCGGTGTTGGCCTCCACATCCTATAGACTCTAAGGAGCTCATCAGGAATCTCAATCCACCTTTCCTGGCTAACTTCCTGCTTTATTAATTCCATAGGGAATATCTTTGCTAATTCTTCAGGTTTTAAAGGTTCTTTTGTTGCCGGATTGATAGGTGGCGGGAGAGGTTCAGGGAGATCTGGCAAGATATTATACCACCTCTGGGGGATCTCACTTTCTGGCAGAAAAATCTTCTTATCCTTTTCCATCTTTCTCCTCCTTAACTAGACTTTCTCTTCTCATCTATTCTTAAGTGAGAGAAGATTTATTGATTAAGTATACCACAACACTTTATCTAATTCAACTATTGAACGACTCTGATCTGTAATCACTTTTTGATCCCCTCCAATATAAGCACCAACCTCCCTGTCTTACTTACCATTAAGGCCATACTATAAATATCTACAGCTAAAGATATCGCATACCTTATAAAACTTATCTTCTTTTCCTCTAAGTCTCT